>CANQZU010000016.1 GCA_947628415.1 uncultured Clostridia bacterium
TTGTTTTGCGTTTTTGTCTTGTTCTCCTAAAACTTCTTTTGCTTTCTTTCCAAAGAATATTTTTCCTACTGTACTGTCTCTAACTGTTTGAGCAAAAGTAAGAGCTCTTTGTAGCATTTCTTTTAATTTTTTATTTGTACTTTCTAAAGAATTGATTTTTTTATCAATACTTTCCATCAACTCTAGTTTTTTTGTTCAGTATATTCTTTTAGATGAGGATATACTTTAAGAATACGACCAGTATTTGCGTCGTATTTATCAATTGCCAAAACAATTCCTTTGTTCGTACTAACAAATCCAGAATATTTACGATCTTCAAAAGCTCTTGCTTTTGATTCCCCATTATATGGTGAATTTCCTATTTGCCAGTAACCATGATCGTAATATGTATCGTTATGGCTTGATATTGCAGCTGCAAAATCACCCTTACGAGAATATTTTATAATACCATCTTTTTTCTTATATAGCTTTCAGATATTAAATCTGGACGACTTTTAAAAGCTTCATAATTTAAAGTAGCACTTTCAATGAAATAAGGATTATCAATTTCTTGCATTTCTGTTTCAAATCCTGCTTCATCAATAACTAATAATTTTGCTGCTAAAGATTTATAAGAACTTTCATAATCATCAGATTTGTTCTTATTAGCCATCATTTTTACTTCATATCTTTTTCTATTTTAGAATTTATATCTTCTATTATAAATTTCAATTCATCAAAATAATCAGATTTTCTAAAGATGTCATACTCATTTTCTTCATTTAAAAATGATATGACTTTTTTAAAAGCTGTCGTCTTTTTAGAATTGCCAGTTCCTAAATAATCTTCAATTTCCCCCTGTTTTAAAATATAGAAATTTTCTTTGTATTTTTTATCAATAAATCTATCAATCTTTTTTTGTTCTTCTTGAGATATATTTAACTTAATTGTCTTAAACCTTTCATTATATAATTCATAATTAGTTTTTAATTCTTTAATGCTTTCACTATTGGTAGAATCAATAACATTTTTAATCGAATCTAATAGATTTAAAACATCATAGCTCTGATTTTTCTTCTTTTTTAAGTCTTCCCTTTGTTTCTTTTTGTCAATACAAAAAAGTGAAGAAAGTTCTTTAAAGTCATAAATATTATCAAAATCTCCTATATAAAAATAATTAATTTTTAAAACCTCTAAAATTTTTTTAAAATTATCTAAATTCTTTTTTCCTTCTATACTAACGAACTCTAAATCATCAGGAATTTTTCCTATTTCAGATTCATATATTTTTTTAAATAATATTTCATCTGTTATACCCTCGACAAGAATTACATTATTTGCAAAAAATATTTTTTCATTATTTGTTGCATTAATAACAGATAGATTTTTTCTAAGTTGATCTTTATCGTCATTTTTTAATAAATCATTAATTCTTACACATTTGCTAAATCCATTATTTTTATATATTCGATAAATATTGTTTAAGTCACTATAAGAAATAAAACTTGAAGAATGTGTTACAAACATAATTTGAATGTTTCTGTTTTTTGTTTCTTCTCTTAAAATTTGAATTAATTTTTTTTGCCAATTTGGATGAAGGTGTAATTCAGGTTCATCAATAATAACTATTCCATCTTTAAGTTGTTCAAGAAATAATCCAAATATAAAATTAATAATTTCTCTTTCACCACTACTAACAGTATCTATTTCAATTTCAAGATTTTCTTTTTTTAGATAAAATTGATAAATGTTATTATTAGGTTCAACACATTTTATATTAATATCATATTCAAATTTTTTAAAAAATTTTTTTAAATTAATATATTCTTCATTATTAATAAATTTTTGATATCCGTTTTCTTGTTCTATGTAATTTCTATGCATTGTACCATACTTTTTTGTAGCTAACATTATATAAGTACTATTTGTACCAATAGAATATGCTAGATTCGACATATTAGCAATTGATTGCGTATTTGTATAACTATTATTGTTAAAGTCTGATATACCTACCATTGTAGTTTCCTTTGAATTATTTCTATATGCTTCAAAAAAAATGAAAGGGTTTTTTATATTATGTGAAACATTGATTAAATTTAATATGTCATACATTAGAGTAAAAAATTTCATATATTTCATATATGCGTATTTCTCATCATTTTCTATATACCATATATTTTTATCTTCTTTAAGATTTATTGTGATTTCTTCTCCTAACATCAAATCTTCATCATGAATATCAAAAAAAGATTTTATTATTTTAGGTTCCACTGCATACATATCATCCATAAATGAAATGCTACTCATTTTATAATCTAGAAATTCTATGATTTGTTTTTTATATTTTTTTATTTCTTGCAAATTATTAACATCATTTTCTTCAAATTTTATTGTAAAAGAAATACGACTAATCTTATTATTTAACAACTTATGTTTTGCTAAAAATAGATTTTCTGATGAATTATATAATGGATTTTTTTCTCTTATAGAATATTTTATATGTCCTACACTTTCTATTCCATAATTTCTTGTTATTTCAAAATTTTTATAACAATATCTTTTTAGTATATAGATAATTATATTAAATAAATTTGATTTTCCAGATCCATTAGCTCCAACAAAAATATTTAAATCGTTATTAAATTCTATTATTTCTTTATTATAACTTAAAATATTATCTATTAATATTTTTTTTAATTTCATATAATTACCACTTTCATTAATTCAATTTCTTTATCAAATATTATTCATGTACTTTACTATTTGCATATCCTTCTTCTATAGCTTCGTTGCAATCGTCTTCTATTTGTTTTGCTATCTCTTCTGCTGTTTTTTCTCCATATAATAATTCCTGAATATCTTTATAAAATACTTCTCTTACTTTTCTCCATGTAGGTACATTTGCTGTAAAATTCCAATTAGATTTATTATTATCTATATATTTTTGTTTACTTTTTAATTGTTCTGCAAATTTAATGGCTACTTTATTACTACATGGAATAGCACCAGCTGAGTAATCTAACCATTCATCATTTTCATAAACAAATTTTACAAAATCTTTTGCTATTTTTAATTTTTGTGCATCATTATTATCAAACACCTCAAATCCTGTTAAAAATGTGGTATTAAAACCTTTTTGGTCTATAGATGGAAAGTTAACATGTCCATAACTAAAGTTTGACTTGCTAATAGATGCATCTAATACAGCATTATTTATATAGATAGCCAATTGACCATTTAAAAATAAATCATAACAATCATTTATTTCAAGATTTTCAGCATGAGATGGAAAATATCCTTTTTTGTTACAATCCATTAACCATTGAACTGCTTTTATTCCTTCTGGAGTTAATAATTTAACCCTTCCATTTTCATCAAAGAATGTGCTTCCTCTACTACGAAGAAGTGTGATAATATGTGTATCTCCCATTTCGTTTTTACCATACATAAGCATAGTTTGTATATTTTTTGGTAATTTCTTGTGCAAAGTTTCTAGAATAATATCCCAATCTTTTAATGACCAATTTTGTATAACATCTTCATCTGTTATATATTTATTAAGCCCTACTAATTTGAATAAGTCCTTATTATAACATAATACATTTTGCATACCTAAATATGGCATCATATATGTTTTTCCATTTAATTCACTAACATCCCAGTAACTATTATCAATATCATTTCTTATTTCTGTTGTAATAATATCATCTAATGGCGCAACTTTTCCTGTATGAATATAGGTTGACATGTTAAAATATTCTTCATATAAAACATCTGTTGCTTGTTCTGTATCAAAGCAACCTATTATTTGTTCATCTTCTTCTGCTTTTGCAAATTGTAAAATTTTTATATTAACATTTATATCTTTATATTGCTTTTTAAAATCATTAGCAAGTTTTGTAAGAAAAGTATATGTATCTGTTATTTCTTCATCTTTGTAAGATGTCATCTGCAATACAGGTGTCTTCACAATTAGTGTTATTTCCGGTTTTTGTTTTGATTGATTATTATTTAATAAAAAATATCCCACTATTCCCAACACTATTAGTATTATAACAATAAAAATTATTACTATTCGCTTGTTCATTTACTTCTTCTCCTTTTATTTTAAAATTTCTTTTAAAGTTTCTATTAATTTTGGAATATCAATTGGTTTGGCAAGATGTCCATTCATACCTGCTTCTTTTGCTGCTTTTTTGTCTTCTTCAAAAGCATTGGCTGTCATTGCTAAAATAGGAATATTAGCAATCTCTTTATTCTTAAACTTACGAATTCTTTTAGTTGCTTCAAATCCATTCATAACTGGCATCTGAATATCCATTAAAACTATATCAAAATATCCTGGTTTAGAATTTTCTAAGGTGTCACAGGCTTCTTTTCCATTTTCAACATTTTCTACTAAAAATCCAAAATCTTGTAAATATTCTGTAGCAATTTCTCTATTCATTAAATTATCTTCTACCAGAAGAATTCTCTTTCCAGAGAAATCTATTTTTTCTTCTTCTTGTAATCTATTTTCTTCAATTCCGAAAAGTTTTAATAATACTCTTCTTAAATCAGATGGAAATACAGGCTTACTAATAAAATCTGTAACCCCTGCTTCTCTTGCTTCTACTTCAATTTCTCCCCAATCATATGCAGAAAGTAAAATTATTAAAGCTTCTTTCCCAACAATCTTACGTATTCTTCTTGTTGTTTCTATACCATTCATATCAGGAATTAGCCAATCTATTAAATAAATCTGATATGGTTCTTTCATTTGTTCAGCTTCCTTTGCACGGACAACTGCCTCCTTTCCATACATAGTCCATTCAGATTTAAGTCCTAGTTCTCTTAACATATGGGATATACTTTGGCAAGAATTCATATCATCATCTACGACTAAAGCATGTACTCCTTCCAAGTGATCAATAATTTCTATTTCTTTGTGTTCTTCTTGTAATTTAAATTCTAGTGTAACAATAAATTCTGTTCCTTTTCCTACTTCACTTTGTACCTTAATGGTTCCTCCCATCATATCTACAATATTTTTAGTAATTGCCATTCCTAATCCAGTTCCTTGAATACCGGCTTACTGTTGAATTGCGTTCTCTTGCAAAAGGTTCAAAAATTTCTTTTAAGAATTCTTTGGTAATTCCTATACCATTATCTTTTACCCTAAACTCATAAATACCTCGTCCCTTCTTTTTTGTAGGTTTTTGTGTAATATTAACAGAAATTGTTCCACCTGGCTCTGTAAATTTAATGGCATTTGATATCAAATTAATTAATATTTGATTTACGCGTAATTTATCGCAATATATATTTTCATCTGTTACATTTACCGTATCTATAACAAATTTCATTTGTTTTGCATTTACATCTGCTTGTACAATATTTCTAATACTATGAAGCATATTAGCAAGATTTTCTTCTTTTTCTTCAATATTTACTTTACCAGATTCTATTCTACTCATATCTAATACATCATTAATTAGTGAAAGTAAATGATTAGAAGATTGTGTAATTTTATCTAAGTAGTCTATTACACGCTCTTTATTATCTATATGTGTTTTTGCTAAGCTTGTAAATCCGATAATAGCATTCATTGGTGTACGAATGTCATGTGACATATTATTTAAAAATGTTGTTTTTGCCTTATTAGCTTGTTCTGTTAGAGCAAGAGCTTCTTCTAATTCATCTCTATGTTTTATTTCTAATTTCATTGTATTTTTTTGTGAATGATTTCTAAATACTAAAATAATAACAATTGCTATTGTTATTAATACCGCTACAATTAATCCTGTTAACATTTGCAATATCTCACTACTTTGTTCTTGATAAATAGAAAGTGGTACAGACATAATACAATACCAATCTACTTCAGTCATTGGCGTGCAAACCATAATACGTTCTTGTCCATCTAATACATATTCTAATGAGAAACTTTCTCTATTTTGTATTTTTTTACGTACGTCATCTACTGTTAATCCTCCACCTAGTTTTTCTTTTCCTATGACTGTATAAAAATCCTCTCGCTCAAATAAATTGTTATTATTATAAATTGATACTAAATAAAATCCATCCTTATCTATAACACTACTATATCCTTCTCCACCATAACTTTCAATTTTTAATTCTTTTGTTAGCTTTCCTATTTCATAATATCCAACCACATATATAAATCTATTTTCATCAATAGTAAAAGGTTCAATTTCTGATCCTAGTAATAGTTGCTCTTTTCTTATATCTGCTGCTGAATTTTTACTACTGTCGTTTCTAAATACAAATCTATTTTTAGTGAATTCTTGACATTTTTTAAATAATTCTTGATCTTCTTTTTCTGTATATGCACTACTAAAAATTTTTCCTTTGTCTGTTACTAAAACGATTTCTAGGCATTCCGCGGTTTCTGCTTTAATATTTAACTGTTTTAACATATCTGATGTACTGGTAAATTTATCTTGTTTAATTTCTTTTGCAATTCCTTCTATATCTATCCATCTATGCTCTAATCCAGAAACGATGGATTGTTCATCATGGCGTGAAATTTCTCTCATACTTTTAATAGAAGTTTGAACTATCCTTCTAGTAATAAGAGATGAAAATATTTTGTAAGCATAATATACTCCAATAATTGTAATAATTATCATAATAAAAATAAACAAATTACTTCTTCTTATTTTCTTTGATGTTTCCCTTATATTTTTATCTATTTTTAATTTTGCTTTCTCTTTACTGCTTAAATTCAATTGCTATTCCTCCTCTTCTTCTTGTTCTTTTGTGGTATTAGCAACAAGATAATCTTTTGCATAATCAAAACATTTTAATAGCTTTGGAGAAAAAATTCCACATTCTCCATTATGTATCATATTATATGTCTCATCAATTGTATAGGACGTTTTGTATACTCTTTTATTTACCAATGCATCGTAGACATCTACAATAGATACTATTTGAGCCCATATAGGAATATTGTCTCCTTTTATTCCATCTGGATATCCTCTACCATCATATCTTTCATGATGATAACGACAAATATCATAACAATAATGATAAAAGTCATTTTCTTCTTGTTTAAACTTTTCAAGCATTTTACATCCATAGATAGTATGTTTTTTCATTTCTTCATATTCTTCATCTGTTAATTTACCTGGTTTCAAAAGAATGTTATCTGGTATGGCTATTTTACCAACATCATGGAGTGCAGAGGCATCTACTATTAATTCAATTTGTTCATCTGTAAATGTTTCTTCTCCATATAATGCTCTCCAATGTCTCAACATAATTTCAGTAAATTTTTTTACTCTCTGAATATGCTCACCAGATTCTAAACTTCTAAATTCTACAACTGAACTTAATGCGTTAATTAAAAAGATATTATTTTGTTCGATTTGTCTCCTACTTTCAAATAATTCTTGTGTACGAATTTTTAATTCATTTTCAATTGAATTTCTATGTTGATAAAGTTCTATGATATTTTTAGCTCTACGCGTTACAACAGCCGGTTCAAATGGCTTATAAATTATATCTGCTGCTCCTAATTCATAAGCTTTTACATCACTTTCAACAGTAGCCTCTCCAGTTATCATAATAACAGGAATAATATTAATCATATTATTAAGAGACATGTAATGCATGACTTCTAGTCCATTTTTTTTTGGCATAACTAAATCTAAAAATACTAATGCTATTTTGTCCTTATTAATTTCTAATAATTTAATAGCTTCTTCTCCATTACTTGCCTCTAATATTTTATATTTTCCTTTTTCAAATATATCCTTTAATAATTCTCTATTAATTAAAACATCATCAACAATCAATAGTGTATCTCTTTCTTCCATAAATTTTTCTCTCCTATATAATTTGATTAATTTCATCAATTACTTTTTGATATTTTAATGATACAATTGAAAAAGTTTCTTTTGCTTTTTCAAATTGTTTTGCTCGTAATTCTTCTGTGATTTGCTCTACTACTTCACTTAATTCTGTAAATGCCATATTTTGGCAAACGCCTTTTAAAGTATGTGCACCTCTAAAAGCTGATTCACAATCTCTATTCTTAATAGCTTCTTCTAATTGTTTGTAAGATTCATCTATCAAGAAAAAATTAAGATATTTCTTTATTCTTTCATCATTTTGCATTCTTGAAATTGCTAATTCATAATTGCCATTAATTTTTTTATAAAATTCCTCAATCATTTATTTTCTTCCTTTCAATTTTTCTACTATTAAATTATAATAACTATTAAAAAAAGTCAATAATCTTTATTACAAAAAATAAAAAGGATACATCATAGAAATGTACTAAACCTAAATTGTTAGACAAAAAATTTAACAAGTAGAGTGCACTTCAAAAATAAATTAGTATCCTTTTTTTATTTATTAATAATATGTTATAGCGTTCTATAATTATTTTTATCTGCTCGATCATCCAATTTTCTATCAAATTGTTCATTCTTATAAAACCAATCAGTTTTTTTATCCTTTGGATTTGCTTTTCTATTTTTATCTAGTAATAAATCAAATAATATGGCTACTGGTAAAGCAATTCCTATTAATGAGATAAAAGTATTTAAATATAATCCAATTTGTGTTATATCTATTTCAGAAGATTGTGTTAATAAAGTAGTAATTCCTGTCATTAAAGTAGTTCCGAAATACATTCCATGGGCAATTAGATAAATCAATGCTCCCACTATTTTTCTTTTTACAATTAATACCATACATATTAATACAACAAACAATAAGATAATTTCCATTGTCTGATTAATTGGCTGTATTCCTCCAAAATCTATTCCTAATTCGTACGTAAAAGCTATTATAATTCTTAATATCCAAAACATTGCCATAAACATGACTAACATCCATGTTGAAAAGTTTTTCATTTGTTTTTCCTCCTATTTTAACCAACTAAAAGACGGAAAATCCGTCTTTTGTCTTTTAATCTACAAAATCAAAATCATCTTTAAACTTTTCTTTAAATATATCAAATACTTTATTTAGTATTTCTTCATCTTCAATGCTTACATATGATTCTTCGTCATTTTCTTCATTGTCTGTATCTTCTACTTTTAGTATTACTACCTCTCCTTCTTCTTCTTCTCCCTCTTCTGTAATCGGTAACAATACTACATATTCTTCGTCATCTAATTCTACCAAATCTAGAAATTCAAATTTTACTTCGTTTCCTTCTTCATCATTTAATATTACAATGTTATCTAATTCTTCTCCTTCAAAATTTTCTTCCATTATTTTTCTCCTTTCAAATTTAAATTCATTATATTTATATTCAATATAATAACCTATTTTAAATCATTTTTCAATGAATTTTTATATTTATTTAAATAAGTTTCTAAAATATATACTGCAGATATAGTATCTACTATATCTTTCTTTTTATTCTTATTAACTTCTAAAAAATTCATAGTTTTATGTGCCTCTACAGTAGTTAATCTTTCATCTATTGTCTCTATTTTTAAATGATTATATTTACATTTTAATTTATGAACAAATACTTCTGTAATTTTTGCTCTTTCTGAAATGGTTCCATTCATGTTTAAAGGCATTCCGACAAACAATTGTATCGACCTCATATTGCTCTAAAATTTCATCTAATCTTTTTAGTACTATTTTATCAGAGCCATTTCTTTGTATCGTTTCTAATCCTTGTGCCGTAATATTTAATGCATCTGTAATAGCAATCCCTACTCTTGTTTCTCCATAATCAATTCCTAACATTCTCATATTTATTCTTCTAATCCTATATAATTTTTAACCATTTTTTCTAGTAATTCGTCTCTTTCAATTGTTCTTATTTTATTTCTGGCATCTCTATGACTAGTAATATAAGTTGGATCACCTGATAATATATAACCAACAATTTGATTAATTGGATTATATCCTTTTTCTACTAGTGCTTCATAAACCTCTTTTAAAATATCTCTACTTTTTATATTTTCTTCTCTTTCTACTTCAAAATGCATAGTCTTGTCAAATTCCATTAATTGTTCCTCCTTTTTAGATATTAGTTATATCACTTTCGCTACTTTCTGCATGGTCTAGATATTCTTCTAATTTTTTCAACACTTCTTCTAATCCTGTTCCTTTGTAATACGATGATATAACAAAATTTAATTTTGGTTTAGCTACTTCTCGGTAATCAACTCCTTTGGTTTGTTTTTTCTTTTTATTTACTTCTAAATTTGATTGTTGAACTTCTGCTTCTTCTTGTGTTATTTCAATTTCCATTTCTTCTATTTTTTCCTTTATTTCATTTAAGAAGTCTACTACACCATTAGTTTCTACTCCTGAAAATGCAATAACAAATTTAGGTCCCATATATCTTACAAAGACATAATCTTGTGATATATTTTCTTTAATATAATTACTAATTTCTGTGATTACTTTATTGCCTAATTCTCTGCTATAATTTTTATTAATTTCTTGAATATTGATAATTTTAAACATACAAATAGTTGATACTGTATATTGATCAATAATTTTCTTTCCTTCTCCATATAAATATTCTTCTGAATATAATCCTGTAAATAAATCTTTTCTTACAATAGATTCTAATGTTTTTTGATGTACTATTGTTTTTAATACAGAAACAATATTTTCTTTAATTACTTCTAAAACTGTTGTATCAACATTATCAAAATCATGTGGCGTTCCACTTTCTATAATCCAATAGCCAATATAGACATTATCAATATAAAGAGGAAAAAATATAGCAGATTTAGCTCTTCCAAATTCCATTTCTTGATAAGGAAGTCTTTCATTTTCATGATTAACTGTTACATATTTAGGGGTTGCAGATTCTATGCTATCTTTAAACATATCAACATTTTGTAAGGATTTTAGAGATCCCCAATGTTTTTCATCTACATTAGAAGCTTTTACTTGATATTCTGCTCCATCAAATACTACGATTGTAGAATATTTAATTTCATATCTGTCAATTAAAATGTCATTAATTTTCTTTATTTTTTGCTCAACAGTTGATGTTTCTCCTATTGCATTCATAAAGTCTTGAACAACATACAGGTTCGTAATCTTTTGATTCATATTTTTAAATTTCTGTATTTTTTTATGAATATTTACATTATATAAAATTAATCCTAATACAATCAAAACTAATATTACTACAACTGCTATTATCACTTCAATTATTCCCCCTTTCGTTGTATTTTACTAATAATTCCTTTTCATTTTATCTAAAGTGTTATTCATGCTAGATGAAAAATTTCCTCCTTGATTCATTTGTATTGATGGTGGTTGATAACCTTGATTTCCCCTAGCTGGTGAATTAATGACTGGATAAATCATATTTCCTAATTCTTTTAAAGTTTGAATAAATATTTTTGAATATCCTTTTAATGATATTTCACACTCAATAATTCCTTGTAAATATTTAATATAAGTTTCTTCATCAAATGGAATTGACACATATTTAATGGTATCTCTATTAAATAATTCTGTCATAAAAGACATAGCTGGATCATTATAAAATGCCATTCCGCCTATTATCGTTGCATCAGTAATGCCTCTAATTTTTACCATTTTATTTAATACAATCTTTAATTTTGTTTCATCTAATATATTTTTCATCTTTAATTCTTTTAAAAATGCAGTTAATGGTTGAATTGTTAAAATATCCATAGTTTGTACTAGATAAGTTTCTTGTGATTGTTTAAAATATCCCAATGGTGTGTAAAAATCTGTATCAATTAAGATTAAAGTATGATTTTGTAATAAAGTTTCTAATATTTTATCTGTTTGTTGGATAAAATCATTTTCATTTGGTAATGAAGTATAAACTGTAAGATTTTTATTAACAGGTATTCCTCTTGCCACACCTTGTGTTAATCCTTCTATACTATGAGTTGCTATTTGTCTTAAATTTTCTTCATTTTTAGTATAAATATAATAAGCATTTCTATTTTGGGTAGTATCTAAAATAGCGGTATTAATTCCCATAGAAGACATTAATTCTGCTATGTTATTGACAATAAATGATGTTCCATTTTTACTAGTTCCAACAAAAGTAACAATTTTTTTATTTGGTGTTAGTAAATAAGATAAATCAGCTGATTCTGTATAATTATTCGTTGAAGAATAATTGTTATTATCATAAGAATTAGATGATATTGATTCTGGTTGTGATATTTGAACTGGCTCACTATATTCTAATTCTTTTTCTTCTTCTAATCCTGGTAACATCATATCTTCTTCTGGTTCTTCTTCAAATCCTGGTAATACAGTATCTTGTTGTGAATTAGATTGTTGTGGTTGATAAATTTCATTATCGATTTCTTCAAAACCTGGTAAAATAGTATCTTCCACTTTTTGTTCTTCTAGTTCAGGTAATGCGAAATCTTCTTGTAATGATTCAGGTTTTTCTTGTATTGAAACAGGATTTTTTCTTGGTCTTCCTCTTCCTCTTTTAACTGTTGATTCTTGATTAGTTTGTGGAATAGGGTTTTTTCTTGGTCTTCCTCTTCCCTTTTTTACTGGTTCTATCATTTGTTGAACAGTTCCATTTTCTACTTCTTCTTTTAAGTCTACTTCTTCAAAATCTTGTAAATCTTCAACAATTGGCTCTGAATTTATAGATTGTTGTGGTAACGATGACATTATTGGTTCATTGTTATTTATATCTAAACTGTTTGTAAAATGCATATTGGATTGCAATTGTTGGTTAGCAGTTGTTTCTTGTCTATTAGCTTGTGAATAAGTTTCTGCATGTTTTACAGGTTTTTGTCGTGCTAATTTTTTCATTCCAGACATATTAACAGCTGATGGTATAACAACTGGTTTTGACATGATATTATCTTTATTTTTAGATTTTAATAGGATTTGACTTGGTCCATTATCTTCTTCTTTTTTACTCTTTCTTAAATTATCTGATATACTATTATTAAAAGACATAATTTGTTGATATTTAGAAGATTTTTCTTCCAATACGGCACGTACATTTAATGGTAAGAATTTTGTAATAATTCGTAATTGTGTATCATTATATTGTGCCGCAATATTATCAAAACTATCTACATATTTTTCTTCATTTTTTCCTAATCTTTTATAATGAGCGACAATGTTTTGAATTTCCATTTCGCTTACATCATTTTCATTTTCAGCTTGATAATTAACTTCTTCTGTATCTATTTTATAATAAGATTTAGCCTCTTTTTTTACACGTGGTCTATTAATAAGCCTACATACTTCGTCCACACTTCTATCATTTCCTATAATTGCATTATAAATTCCTATACCAAACAATTTTGATAAAATTGGTTCTGATTTTGTTCTTCGATCTGAACAAATTAAAATAATAGGAATATCGTTTCCTTTTATATTGGAAGCTTCATCACTAATACTATCCAATTTATCAAAAATGAATTTATCAATTTGATCATATTGCGTGTGTGTAAATGCTTCTAAATCTTCACTTATTACAACTCTGTCATAAGTTTTATCTTTTTGTAATTCTTTTAATATTGCATTAAAGTAATAAACATTTTTATAGGAAATAATTTGTTTATATTCTTTTTGATATTTTTTTACAATTGATTCTGATATTTCTTCATTACTTACAGCAAATAAGACTTTCATTGGTTACCCCCTTCCAAATTTTACAAGTACCGCAAATGCTAATGGTAAAATTTGGCATATAATTAAAATAGTTACAAAGGATACCATTAATGTTAAACCTTTTTCCTTTGTATCTAACTTTCTTACACCTATTACATATTGATGAATTGCACTAATTACAATTCCTAAAAAGCATAATGGTATACTATAGATTCTAACAATATTTAAAATATAAGCAACTGTTCCATATGTATCTGAACCATATTGTTGTTTATAATCTTCTATTGAATTTGCCGCATTTTCCTTTAATTCAATAATTTTGCTTTCTGTTTGATCATCTATTGCTTTATTTTCAGCAGCATAAGTATTTCCTACCATTAAAAATATTCCCATAATTATTATAATAATTGTAACGATTATAATTCCTTTTTTCATAATTTATGCCCCTTTCTTTTGGCAATTTTTTGTAAAACTTATTCTTGCTTCTCTATCATACAATAAATTGTAAAAAATAGCAAGAATTTTTTACAATTTATTGTATAAATATTTCATATGTTGATATACACTATTGGCCCAATTCTTATCACTTGCATATTTTTTATTAACACCTGATAAAGTTGCGCCATTATAATAACTTCCTATTGCTTTTTCTCCTCCATAAATATTAGTGCCTTTTGGATTTAAATAATATTTAACAAATACTCTTGCAATTAAATCAATACTTTCTGCATAACTTGAAAAACTATAAGCTTTATTATAAGGATTTGAGTCATAAGCGCCGTAACCAAATAAATTATTCTTATTGTTAGCAATTTTAGAAGTTCCCCAAGCACTTTCATGAATTCCAACTGCTGCTATAAAAATGCCATTGATATTATATTGTTGTTCAATGTAGTAAAAGTATTGTGCATTATTTTCAAATATCTTATTTTTATCTTTACTATCTGCTAAAACTTTTTTAAATTGTTCTAACGTTAATCCACTTGGATTATTTAGATTCATTTCAAAAGTTAATTTACCTATCAATTGTGTTTTTGTTTTGCTACTATTAGAAAAATCTGTCGTTGTTGTTTGGTTATTAGTATTATTTAAATAAGTAGTATTTTCAGATTTTACATATCCTGTCATATCAGCATAAGATATTTTATACCAATCTCCATTAATTTCTAATACCTTTAGTTCATTTCCTTTAAACACAGTAGTTACTTTCTGTGATTGTTCACTTGGTTCATATCTAACGGGTAGTCGATCTGATGTTACATATAAAGTATCTCCCTTTTTTACCTTATAATTATCCCTATAATTAGCTGTTCCTATTTCTACAACTTTATTAATAGCTGACTTAATTATCTTAGTTTTTATTGGTTCTTCTGAAACTAGTATTTCGTCTTCATAAACTCTTTTTATTGTGATTTCTTGTTTTCCTTCTCTTCCTTCTTGCAATACTTGAATAGTTCCTTTTGGTAAAGTTGAATTATTTTTATATTGTGTCAAATATTCTAATTCTTCCTCTTGAATGCTATACTCTTCTCTTTGATTAGAATTTATATTTTGGATAATTTTCGTTTCTATATCTGTTCTTTTGGCTTCACTCATTTTTATAGTTTCTACATTAGATATTGTTTCTTTTGCATAAACATCATTTCTAGCAAAGTAAAAATTATAAAATATAATGATGTATAATAAACTAATTATAAAAGCCAAAAAAATAATTATATTTTTTAGCGTTACTTTTTTATGTATTTTTCTTTTTTTTATTCTTTTTTTTATTGTTTTATCTTTTGCTTCCATATTTCTACTTCACCTATTTTTATTTTATCTTTTTCTTGTTTTTTTGTCAATGAATAAATGATGGTAAACTTTATAAATTACTTGATTTTATTTCTAATTTATACTATTATATAATTGTTCTTAAAAAAGGAGGAATTATGAAATATAAAAAAAATATCTTAACTGTTATTATGATTACATTATTAATTATTGTATTTATTTTAGCTTATTTATTATTTTATAAATATGTTTTAAAAGTAAATTTCGAAAAAGACATTTTATCTTTTGCTAATAAAAATGATAAAACTGTTTTTGAAATTAATAAAATCGTTTTATTTAGTAATTGCGATGCCAAAAACAAAGCTAGTTCTATTACTAATTTTACATTGGAAAATTTATATCAATATACAGATATTGCTATATTTTTAGATAGTCCTTCTAGTCAAGAAAAAACATTAGAAAACACATTAAAAAGCGTAAGGATACAAAATTTCAACTATTCTATTCTTCCAGAACTAGGTGAACCAAAATTATATTTTAAAAGTTTAAATCAATTTGCCAAAAGTAATTTAATACAAGAAAACGAAATTCATGATTCTTTAGATTTTGCTATTACATCAGAAAATGAAATTAATTTGGATGCTCCTACTTTGTATAATAATTTAGCAAATCCAATTACTATTAGCTATGTTAATACCAATATTAAATCAGATTATACAATTACTGACACTTCTAAACCTATTACTTATGATGGTTCTCTTTTAGAAAAATGTCATATTCCTTTATCTTCTATTGCTTGTAGCTTTTCTTTTGATATTGACATTACCAATAATCAGGAAGAAAAATTTAAAACTACTGTATTTATTGATATTCCTTTAGAAGAACAAGAAAAATCAATTTATAATGGAAAATTATCCACAACTAAAAATACAAATTTTTTATTTTACAGATACCAATAATATAAAAAGGAGGAAAACATGAAAGAAAAACTTTCCATTGCTGATCAATTAAAGCAAAAATACCATCAAACAGAAGAAGTTACTAATTTTAAAGAAATGCTTTATCGTTCTAGTAATCTTTATCGTTCTAGAACCGCATTTAAATTAAAAGATGAAAAAGGTAACATCAATTGTGTTACTTATGAAGATTTTAAAAAAGATGTTATTGGTTTGGGAACAAGTCTCATAGAAAAAGGGTTCTTAAACAAACGTATAGCTGTCATTGGAAAAAACAGTTATAAATGGTGTGTTTCTTATTTAGCAGCTAGTATTGTTGGTATTGTTGTACCTATTGATAAAGAATTACCTTCTGATGATGTAATTAATTTTATGAATGTATCGCAAACAGTATGCATTTTAGGGGACTGTAAAAATATTGATTCTGTTTTAGATTCTATTGAAAAAGTAGAAAACCCAGATACTTGTTTTATTTCTTTTGAGAAAAATTTTGATGATTTATTAGCAGATGGAAAAAAATCTTATGAACAAGGAAATCATAGTTTTGATAAAATTGAAGTTAATCCTGATGAATTAAGAATTTTGCTTTTTACTTCTGGAACTACTGGAAATGCAAAAGGTGTTTGTCTATCACAAAGAAATATTTGTTCCAATATTTTATCTACTTATGGTATTGTAAAAGTAAAAAGGAGTGATTTATTTTTCTCTATTTTACCTTTGCATCATACATATGAATGCACTCTTGGTTTTTTACTACCTCTTTATAGTGGAGCTTCTATTTGTCATTGTGAGGGTCTACGCTATATTGTAAAAAATATTGGTGAATTCCATCCATCTGTTATTTTATGCGTCCCTCTTTTATTAGAAAATGTACATAAAAACATTATAAAAAATATGAATCAATCTTTACCTAAAAAATATCAAAAAGAAAAAGAAAATCCTTTTGATGGTTTACCTTTTTATATTAAAAAAATTGTTCAACGTAAAGTTAAAAATACTCTTGGTGGAAGACTTCGTGTCTTTATTGTTGGTGCAGCTGCAGCTAATCCAGATATTGTAGCTGATTTTAAAAAATTAAAATTAATGACTTTGCAGGGTTATGGTTTAACAGAATGTTCCCCACTTGTAGCAGGAAATACTGACTTTTTTCAAAAGGATGATGCTGCTGGTCTTCCTATTCCAAATGTAGAATATAAAATAGACAATCCGAATGATGAAGGAATTGGAGAAATTATTGTTAAAGGTCCAAATGTCATGCTTGGTTACTATGAAGACGAAGAAAAAACTAAACAGACAATTATAGATGGTTGGTTTCATACTGGAGATTTAGGTAAAATTGACGAAAATGGTTATTTGTATATTACTGGTAGATGTAAAAGTGTTATTGTAACAAAAAACGGTAAAAATATTTATCCAGAAGAAGTAGAATATTATTTAAATGATAATCCACTTATTTCTGAATCTTTGGTTTTAGGTATCCAAAAAGGTAATGATGATGAAACATATATTAATGCTCAAATTTATCCAAATATTGAAGCTATTAAAGAATATTTAAAAAGTAGTGTACCAACTAAAGAAGAAATTTGGAAAGCTATTTCTGATGTTGTATCAAGTGTTAATAAAAGATTACCAAATTATAAACATATTAAAAGCTTTGGAATTCGTGATAAAGAATTTGAAAAAACTACTACTCAAAAAATTAAACGTTACGGTAATAATATGCAAATAAATAAAAAAAGTGATTGAAAGAATTCTCAATATAAAAGATAGAAAATATTAATTAACAGTATTTTCTATCTTTCATATTTTATAAAGAATCTTTTAAGAGATAAATATATATATAGTTATCAATAATTACAAAAAATTTTCTTTCTTTCTTGCTAGCATTCTCATAATAAAGAATATTTCTTTGAGTCTGTTCTACCAAATTAACTAAATCTTCAAAATTACACAGATTAATCACTTTTAAGTTATCTAAATTTGGTTCTTTGTTAATTATAATGATGATATCTTTATAATATTTTAAAATATGCTTTAATTTTCCATTAAATTCTTGCTTTTTCAGTTTGATATATTTTATTATAATAAGTATCATAATTGTAGATAATCCTATAAAAATTACTCCTCCAATAATATAAACTATATTTTCTTTGATTCTATTATTTCCTTGTTCTTGAATAATTTCACCATTTGTAACTTTTTCGTAATTTTCTTTTATTTCACTTATTGTATTTGTTATTGGTATTTCTAATTCTATAAAATCTTCTACCTTATTAATATTTTCTTCTAAATTAATATTACATAAAATATTCAATCTTACTTTTAACACACTTTCTATTGTAATTCCATATGTTTTTTCATAAGAGCGTGCTAAATTGTTATAATACGCATAATCTATTTTTACTTGCTGATTAATAGAAATTTTATCTATATCATCTTTTTTGTCATGGCTATTGTCCTTAAGAATAAACTTTCTATTCCAAACTTCTTTATCTTCATTGTCTTCATTTTTCACAATTCCAACTAAATAAGCATCAATATTATAGTCATATTCTAAATTAGCTTTTTTATTTCCTAAAAAATCATATTTTAAATTTATAATATAATTATCAATAGACTTTGCTGCATAATAAGAACCAGACTCAAGTATTTCAGTTTCATAAAAATTATTTGGTTTCAGTAAGACTTCATAGTCATCACTTTTTTGTGCGGTATAATTATAAATGCATCTGATATTTTTATGAAAATAAAAATTATATATTATGGAAAAAATAATAATCGCACACATAATTATAGTAACTATAAAAGTATTTTTATATTTTTTTATATTTTCCATTAAATTCTCTCCTTACCTAATTTATACTTTTGCTTTTTCATTATTGAAATATTCATATAAACAAATTGATGGGAAACCAATATATTTAATATGAAAAACATATATTCCTTTTATTTGAGTTGTTTTTACTAGTTTTCTATCTGCTAAATTGTTGTTATCCCCTTTTGTTCGATAAAAAACAACATTATTTTTTTCTATTTTATCTATAACTCGATGAGCAACGTTTTGTCCTTCTATACTATAAATAATTATAGAATTTTCTGGAATATTTCTTAACTCACTATCTTTCATTTTTTTAAAAACAACAACATCTCCTCTATCGAAGTAAGGCATCATGCTGTTTGAAAGAATTGCTATAGATTCATAGTTAAATAATCCTAGCATAAAACAAATTAAAGTAAATAATAAAATAAATGTCACTAAATAACTAATTTTTTCAACAAAATTTTTTCTTTTTTCTTTAATATGATTCTTTTCTTTATAAAATTTATATTTAAAAATCACATAAATAATAGCTGGCGATAATGTTCCAAAAGAACCTATTACAAACCAATCTGTGTTTGGTAAAATCGGTAATAAAAAAACTATTATTTCTTTGCATAATCTATAAATTATTACTCCTAAATACGAAGCATTTAATATTAAATATGTGTATAAAATATTACAGGATATTAATGGTATTATCGATGAACAAATATATTGAAATAGTAATTCTTTATCTGAATACACATCAATCAACATCTTAAAATTTACCTCTAATAATATAAATAATATATTTATAAATATTAGTAATTTTCTATTATTTTTATTTCTTAATACCATTACTAATCTTGTTGTTTCAATACCAAAAATAATAATTATTTTTGGTACAATATTCATTAGTACTATCCATATTTTGTGATTATATGGACTCTTTGAAAAACCTAATAAAAATCCAATATATAAATAGTTAATAATATAAATAGATGAGATTATAATCATGAAAATAATATGCTTTATATTATTTTTAAATTTTATATATGAATTTTTTATGTCCCATGTCAAATAAATCAACATTAACAGCCAAAACAATGTATTTACCATCTGATAAGCTACAGAATTTATCAAATTTAATACAATTTCTATGCATATATAAAAAATTATAATAATTAATATATTTTTATTTTTCATTATTCTATTTTTTAATTTTTATACCTCCTGTTTTAAAAATAATGGGAAAGTCATCTTTCCCATTATTTTTGTACATATTCGATAATGCCAGTTATTGTTTTTGTTTTTATTGATGGAATTTCTGTAGTTTTTGAATCATATTCAATTTTTACATTTAATGTGGTTTGATTACCTGCTTCTAAAATATGGCTAACTTCTGTTGTTGTAAATTTAATAGCTTCTGATCCATCTTCTTGTTCTTTAAAAACTATATTATTTAAAGTTGCATCAATATTTCCAGCATTTTCTATTGTTATTAAATAAGTTATTGAATCACCTGGTTTTACTAACTTGGCATTAAATGTTGCACTTGTATTGGTATATTGCGGTTCTCCAGCATCACAACCTTCTGAAATATTTTGAACTTGTATACTTTTAATTCTTACATTCCATTCTCCAACAATTTCAGCTGTTCCATTTAGGTTTAATTGTGTAGCAAATGCTGAATAAGCTACAGCCATTGTTAATATTACTATAAACAAGGCAATTATAATAAATTTTTTTGTATTTCTTATGTTATTACCCCCTTTCTATGTAATAACATAATACTTTATACATTTATTATATGCTTTTATTTTTATTTGGTTATTTTTAGATGTTTTCTTTTATTAATTCAACGATTACTTCTTGACCATTATTTTTGAAAAGATGCACTTTTAAAATATCTGTTGCATCATAATTTGTTAAATTAAATGTATTATAATATGTTACTGTTCCATCATCTTTTACACTTATCTCTCCGTCTCCATCTGATTTATGTGCTGGATAATATTTAGTTCCATCTGATGTTTCAACGCATTCGTTATCATTCCAAGCAATTTCATTGCAATTACTTAAATAGATTTTAAATGCAGTATTTGAAAGTGTAGCTTTATCAAATTTATAGTTTTTATCACTAATAGAAATTAATTTATATTGTACTATATTAGATTTTGCCATTTTACTAGGTACGTCTATTTCAAAACTCCATTCTCCTTTATAAATAACATTTTTTTCCTCATTATTTTTCCAATATCTATTTCTTATCTTATTAAATGTTACTATTAATTTTTTAGATTCAGGAAATTTAGATGGATTCCCTGTTGCAGTTAAACAAAATTTAATTTCGTTATCATTTATTTTTTGGGTAGTTTCACTATATGACCCATTATAGCCATCATAATTTTCTCTTGCTTCTTGCTCTGTTTTGTATTGTGATGTCAATTCTTCTGTTTGAAGTTCTCTTGTTGCAAAAACCTTTTCTTTCTTTTCATTTACAACTTTTAAATCCACTATATCTATTTTTCCATCATTGGATAACATATCTTTTAAATTATAATTACTATCAAATTTTATATTAATGTTCATATCAAAATTATTATCATCTATTAAGAAAGACTCTATACTTGTACTAATTCCATTTGATTCTATATATTCAGCATTTGTATCGCTATAATAACCATTATTGATAGCAGTTTGAACACCATCACTACTATTTTCCCCAAACTTGTTTATTATTTGTGCCGTAGAAAATACTACTCCTGTCATTGATAGCACAATACAAGCTGCTATTCCTATACCTTTTCCAATATTCATTTTACTTTTATTCATTACTATATCCTCCTCTTTTATATTAGATATAGCTATTTTCATTTTTACTTTTTCAAAAATTTTATTATTATTCATATTATCTAACCTCTTTTTTTATTTTATTTCTAATCCTATATAGTCTTTGTTTTACACTAAATTCAGAAATTTTTTGTTCTTTAGCTATATCCTTAATTGATTTAGAAGAATAATAAAAATCTAAAAACACCTTTTTATCAATTTCTTTCATATTTTCTAATTTCTTTTCTACTTTACTAATTTCTTCTACACTATTATCAAGAAAGTCAATTTTATCAAAATCATATAATATATTTTCATAATCAGAAATATTGAAATCGACTTTAATTTTTCTTAAATATTCTTTTACTATATTTCTTGTTATCCCTGCAATGTATGAACTTAAACATTTGTTAACATCTAATTTGTTTTTATTCTTCCATAGTATAAAAAATACTTCTGAAATTATTTCTTCTTTATCTTCATTATTTAAACTGTCTCTTGCCATATTATTTATAATAGTACCCGTATAAATTGAATACTCATTTATTATTTTTTCTAAATCAAGTTCATTATTTTTTATATAATATTTTATTTCCTTGCAACTATTCAATTTAGATCTAAACTCCTTTTCATTATTTAAGATATCTTACATTTATATATTGAATAAAAAATAAAAAAAGTAACACTTTTATAAAAAAAAAGAAAATAATATTCTTACAATATATGCTTGTCTGAATGATTTTACTAATAGAAAAATTATATAATATAAGAGCAAATAATTCTATTTAATTACTTGCTCTTTAACTTTTTTATTAAAAACTGTCTATTCATCTTTTATTAATTCGCTTTTGTATTGTTTATCTCCTATTTTATAGTTAATATATAGCTTTTTAGCTAAATCGTTTTTGTTTGCATCTAATACCATTTTGTATGTATTTTTTCCTCTTGTTCCTCCACTAAGTTCTTGATATACTTTTCCTTCTCCATCTGTAATTCTTAGTGTTTCATCTCTTTTATCTCTAAATTCTTCTGTTGGCATATCTTTTCCTTCAGATATTAAATTTATATATTCTTCAGAAATAAAATTAATTACTAACTTTGTATCTGTTAAAGTCATACTTTTTATTTCTAATTCTGGAATTTCATTTGCCAGTTTTAAATTTATGGTATCTCTTTTGTTCATTTCTTCTGGAATGTCTAATTCAAATAACCATTTAGAACTACTTAAATCTATATTTTTTGTAGTACTTGTATCATATTCTCCATTTTCATTTTTATCTATTGTAAAATATCCTAAATCAAATATTTTAATATAAATCTTCTGACTTAAAGGAAATTTATCTCTCGCATCTATTGTTATTTTACTTACTACTGTTTTCTCTTCTTTATTAATATCTTCGTTTACTATACCAGAAGAATCTGATAACTCTACACTATATATATCATTTTTGTTATATGAACCTAATTCACGTAACATAGAAATGGAATCATAATCCATTTTTTCAAGATTTCCCATATGTTGTCTTGAAGATACTTGATAAATATTATTGTTTTCGTCATATACGGCATATCCATAACTAAGCGTTTCATAATTAATGTCTTTGTCTAATTTAAAATTAATATTTGCAGAAAAAGTATCATCATTTAAGACAATTGAGTCGACTTTAGCACCAATTCCATCTTGCATTACATAGTCCATACCTTCTACTTTAGAATAATTTGTACTTTCAATATAGGTTAGTTTTCCTTTTGTTTCTATAGCTTGTATTTTTTCAAATTCATTATATCTTCTATTAATTTCGATGTCATTACTAATTTTTAAATACATTCTATAAGAAATAAAAGTTAAAATTAGTATTAGTATCATTATTACTAAAATTAATAAAATTTTCTTCCATAATTTCATTTTACCTTTTTTCATAATAAATCCCCTCCTTATCTTTTGTGCAACCTAGCTATCATAAGTTTTTTTACAACTTTTAGACCTATGGTTTTGCGTCATAAACTTTCGTTTATTTTGCTTTTTACATCTACTTTAATTATACCATATTTAGGCTTTTTACGCAAATTTATTACATTTCTTACTCATATAAAAAACATTTACCATATAAGGTAAATGCTAAAAATTATATTGATTTTATTTTATCAAAATATCAAATATAAATAATTCATATGGATTATTATTTTCATGAGTAACTATCTTTTTTATTCCTGGCATATCTTGTATAGATGACTCGATTTCTTTGATTTTTGTATTTGTCTTTATTTCAATTGAAGCTGGGAATGGATTATTTTGCTCATAATTATCTAACAAATTTGCTTTATCCCCAAATTTACTTCTCATTTTTTCTAATGATTTTTCTTTTGAAACATATTCCAATTCTATATTATCACTAATTTCAATTATTTTATTTTTTATATTTTCTATTTCTTCATCTAATATATTATCTTCTAAATATATTTCCATTGTAGAAGCAATTTGATTGTAATGATAAAACACCAATACATTAAATATAAGTATCAATATCAAAAATATTATTCCAATTAATATTATTATATTTTTTTTGCTTAATTTCTTTTTTATACTTTTAAATAAATCAATTTCTTTTGTTTGTTTCTGATCATTGCCATCCTGTTTAATTTCTTGTAATATATCTCTACAATTTTCACATTTTTTTAAATGTTCTTCTACTAATTCTTTAGATGTTTCACTTAAAATTCCGTCGCTATAACTAAACAATAAATCTTTAACAACATCACACTCATTTTTCATTTATCAAATTCCTCCTTTAACTTTTGCTTACCACGAAAGAATGCAACTCTTGCCCAATTTGAACTTTTATTCATTATTTCAGCTATCTGGCTATATTCAAAATTTCCAAGTATTCTTAAATACATTACATTTCTAGTATTTTCATCAAGAGTTTGTAATTTTTTAAATAATTGCATCTTATTTTCTTTGGTACAAATTTTTTCTTCTATTGATTCATCTATAAATAGTGAATTTTGTATGCTTTCTAATGATATTTCTTTCCTTAATCTTTGTTTTTTCAATTTTTTATACCATATATATTTACTTATTTGACATAGCCAAGTAGATATTTTGCATTCACCTTTAAATTTGTTTATATCTTGGACAGCTACTAAAAAAGTGTCTTGGACAATTTCCTCCGTTATATCTTCATTTCCAGTTAAGCAGAATACATATTTATAAACAATTTCACCATATTTTCTGTATATTTCATCTATATTCTGCATAACTTTTCCCCCTTTCACTTAATTAGTATCTTTTTTTAATATTTTGTTACAATATTTTTTTATTTTATAAATCATTTACATTATCTTGAGGAATTTTTTGTTTATATTATTTTAAATTATCTTTAAAAAATGTTTCTATTTTATCAAATGGTATTATATCAATATTGTCATATAAATCCGTATGAACAGCATTTGGTATAATCATAAGTTCCTTATTATCAGTATATTTACTATTTGTTGTCATATTTTTATAAGCATCTTTACTAAAATAACAAGAATGAGCTTTTTCTCCATGTATCATCAATACACTTGATCGAATTTCATTGCTATATTTTAATATTGGTTGATTTATAAATGACATACATCCAATTTTATTCCATCCACCATTTGAATTTAAACTTCTTGAATGATATGCTCTGCCTTTATAGTATTCACTATAATCTTTAACATAAAATGGTACATCTTCTGGTACAGGAAGTTCTAAACATCCTCCACCTAATTCATAACTTCCATTTTTGTAGTCTATTGTTCTTTGTTTATTTAAAGCAACTTTTGTATTATATCTTGTTTTTTCATTATCTCCTTCATCAAAATATCCATTTGCATTTACTCTTGCCATATCATACATTGTAGATGTTACTGTTGCTTTAATTCTTGT
>CANQZU010000017.1 GCA_947628415.1 uncultured Clostridia bacterium
GGGATTTTTGCTACCTTGTGCAAAACTATAAGTTTTCCGAGTCCCCCAGCATAGCTGGGGGTTTTCTCTAAAGTTAAAAAAAAAGAAAACAAAAAATTGTTTTCTTATCTAATCTGGTTTACTTATATCACAAGATTTATATTTGAGTTATACTACTCTTTTTTTACCCTTTTTTTCTCTAAAATAGCATGCTTATTGATTTTTATTCTACACTCTTTAGACTTTCTATCATATCAATTTTCTTTAAGGCAAAATAAGTTACTAGGTTTACAATCATTGTGAAAATAATTGTAATTCCTGTTGCAAAAAGATAACTCATTGGCTGAACAATTTTAGGAAAACGAAGTAAATTAATTTCACATGTTCCGATAATAAAGTAATTTAGAAAATATCCACCAATCCATCCTAATATAATACCAATTGCTGTTAGAATAATAGTTTCTCTTGTTACATAATAATATACTTCTTTATCGTAAAATCCTAATACTTTAATTGTTGCTAATTCTCGAATTCTTTCACTGATATTAACATTAGCTAAATTATATAATACAACAAAAGCAAGTAGACCTGCTGATACTATTAAAATAATAACCACATAATCTAACGATTTCATGGTATCATTCATCATGTCCATAACTGTTGAAATTCTATTAACACTTGCTACTTCGTTTTGTTCCATAATTTCTGATACAAATTTTTCTTCTTGATTCTCTGTTAATTCTTCATTTTTTACAAATAGCATATTAGTCTCATATTGTTTTCCGTATAAATTTTCATAAGTTTCTTTTGGCATATAAATATAATGATAAATATAGTTTTCTACAATATGTGAAACCTTAACTTTCACTTCATTTTCTTCACTATCTTTTAAGGTTATAGTATCTCCTGGTTTTATATTTAATAATTGGGCTAGTTTATCTGTTACATATACTTCATTTTCTTTCCATTCTACTTTCTTATTTGTTTTTAAATCAACTAAATGAATTATACCATCTAATTTACTCTCTTCTTTTGGTATCATTATTTGTACTTCTTCTGCTTTATCTGTATTACTAGCTGTACTTGATTTCATATAAGTTTCTACTAATTGATTTATTTGTTCATTTTTTTCTAAACTTTCTATATAATTTTGTTTTTGCTCTACTTCTATTTTATCTTTTAGTGCAATTTGCATATCATAATTAAACACTTTTTCAAATTGACTTGGCATAATAGAACGAATAGAATCTCTTAACCCAAAACCTACAATAATTAGAGAAGTACAACCTAAAATCCCAATAATCGTCATTAAAAATCTTTTTTTGTAACGAAAAATATTTCTAACTGTTACTTTTTTAGAAAAACTTAAATGTTTCCAAATAAATGGAATTTTTTCTAATAAGACTCTCTTTCCCATTTTAGGTGCTTTTGGTCTCATTAGGCTAGCTGGTGTATGAACTAATTCTTTTAAAACACTATATATGGTTGCCCCTATAATACAAATACTAATTAATAATAATCCTATTCCTCCTGCAACCCAATCAAAGCTAATTTGTATGTTTGTTATTTCATACATCATTTGATACATTTTCCATACAATGCTAGGTAAAAGTTTAAGTCCTACACACATACCAAAAATTCCACCAAATAAACATGCTAAACTTGAATAAAGAATATATTTACTAGCAATTTGCATCTTGCTATACCCTAATGCTTTTAATGTTCCTATTTCTGTTCTTTGTTCTTCTACCATTCGTGTCATAGAAGTAAGAGAAATAAGAGCTGCCACCACAAAGAAAACAATAGGAAAGATATTAGCAATATTTGCTACACTTTTGGTATCCTGCACAAAACTATTATATCCACTATTACCATAGCGATCTAAAATGTACCATTTAGGAGGTTCAATTTCTAAAATTTCGTCTTCTGCTTTCTTTATTTCCTTATTAGCTTCTTCCATCTTTTCTGTAAATTGTTGCTTGCTATCTATTAATTGCTCTTCTGCTTTTTGTAATTCTTTTTGAGAACTTTTAATTTCTTGTTCTGCTTGTTTTAATTGTTCTTGTGTTGTTTTTTTCTTTGTTTCATATTCTTGTTTGTTTTGTTCTAACTCTTTTTTAGCTACTTGTATTTCATTTTTAGCCTTTTCTAATTCTTGACTTCCTTTTATTATTGCTATATCAATTTTATTAATTCCGTCTTGTAAGTCATTTTTTGCTTGTTCTAATTTTTGTATTTGCTCTAATATTTCTTGCTTTTGTTTTTCTGAAATATTTGCATTATCTTTTATTTGCTCATACTGTTTTTTTAATGATTCCAAATTAGTTATAACTGTATTTAATTGTGTTTGCATATTCTGCTTTTGTAATTTAAAAGTTTCCATTTGTTCATTTGCTTCTTGCATTTTTATTTCGAATTGTTTTTCATTTTCTTCTATTATTTTTTGTGCTTCTTGTAGCTGTTTATTAGCATTTTTAAATTGATTTTCTGCTTCTTTTTTACCATTATTAACTTGTTTAATTGATTTTTCAATTTCACTTTTTCCTTTATTTAACTTCTGTTGTGCTTCTTGCATTTCTTTTTGAGCTTTTTCTTCTTGCTTTCTTAATTCTTCCTTTTTCTCTTCTAGTTTTTGATTTGCTAAATTTACTAATTGTTCTTGTCTTGCGTTTTGTCTTTCTACTTTAATTGCTTCTATTTTAGATTTTACTGAAGCTATTTCATCTTCATATTGTTTAGTAGAAGTAGTATATTTATTACTATCATTTATTTTTATATATAAACTTGTATATACTTCTTTTTCCTGAATATTTTCTTTTGTTATATAGATATAATAATCAATTTTACCTGATCCTAAACTACTTGTTCCACGGTCCCTTGAAATGTATAAAGGACTTTTTACAGTTCCTACAATCGTTAGCTGTTTTTCATAAAGATAAGAGTTATCTTCTACTTCTATTTCAATTGTATCTCCTATATTTTTTTGATTATTCTTTAAAAATTTTTCTTCTACAACACATTCGTATTTACTCTTTGGCATTTCTCCTTCTAATAAAATTGGTCTATTTATGTCTTCCACACACATAATTTTAGCAATTACTTCTTTGTTTTCTATTTCTAATTTTCCATCTGTTTCATAAGTTCCTATTACAGTTTTTACGCCTTCTATTTTTTCAATTGCTTCTATATCTTTATTTGTTAGTCCTAAAGTAGATAAAACTTGAATATCATACACTTGGTTTTCTTTATAATATTTATCAATTGTATTTACCATATCTGGTGAAGCTGCCCTCATCCCTGCAAAAAATCCCACACCTAAAAAAGCCATTAATAAAATGGATAAAAATCTTTTATATGTATTTTTTATTTCCTTGATACTATCCTTAACTAAAGCTTTTTTCATTTTTTCTCCCTTTTTATCTTACCATTCAATTTGTTCTACTGGTATTGGATTTTCATTAATTTCTATTTTATGAGCACTTCCATTTTTAAAATGAATTACTTTATCTGCCATTGGAGCTAAAGCGGTATTGTGTGTAATAATTAAAACTGTCATATTTTCTTTTCTAGCAGTATCTTGTAACAATTTTAAAATTTGTTTTCCTGTTTTATAATCTAAAGCCCCTGTTGGCTCATCA
Source organism: uncultured Clostridia bacterium (assembly GCA_947628415.1). Taxonomy (GTDB): domain Bacteria; phylum Bacillota; class Clostridia; order TANB77; family CAG-508; genus CAG-269. The sequence continues at coordinate 3,618 of CANQZU010000017.1, forward strand.
CATAATAATAACTTTGGGTTTTTAGCAATAGCCCTTGCAATTGCTACTCTTTGTTGTTCTCCACCTGATAACTGAGAAGGAAAATTGTTTTTTCTGTTTTCTAACCCTACTTTTTTCATTACTTCTTCTGGATTTAAAGAATCTTTACAAATTTCTGTTGCTAATTCTACATTTTCTTTTGCTGTTAAATTTTGAACTAAATTATAAAATTGAAAGACAAATCCAATATCTTCTCTTCGATATTTTATTAATTCCTTCTTTTTTAAATTAGTAACTTCTTTTCCATCCACAATTACTTTTCCTGATGTTACTGTATCCATGCCACCTAATATGTTAAGAGTCGTTGTTTTTCCAGCGCCAGATGGGCCTACTATTACTACTAATTCGCCTTTTTCTATTTGGAAATTTGTATTATTCAATGCTTGAATAGTAACTTCTCCCATTTGGTATTCTTTGCATACCTTTTTAAATTCTATATAAGACATTTTATCACTCTTTCCTATCTCTGAAATTTCGTTCTTGTATTATATCATATATTAACATCTTTATACAAGAAAAAACACAAGAATTTCACATGATTTTCTTGTGTTTGTTTTTTATACAATATATTCAATTTTATTTTTAGGAAAATATTTTTCCATTTGTTCTCTTAAAAAAATTTCTGCTTCTTCTCGTATGTCATTTTTATACCAGTATTTTCCTCTACCTCTTCCTGTCATCTTTTCTTTGCTATATAAAGAAATTGCATTTGGAAAAGCTTCTTCGTTAATCTTCGTATGAATGTAACTGTATGTCATAAAAATAATTTCAAAAAAAGCTTCTTTTTTTACTTTTTCTGATAATTCTTCACTTAATTTTTGAATCAAATCACTATATAATTGTTTCCAATTTTCTACCAATATAACAGGTGCTATTAAAATTCCTATCTTATATCCTGCTTCTTTTAACTTGTTAATAGCCTGAATTCTTCCTTTTAATCTTGATGTTCCAAATTCTACCTTATTAATAATTTCTTCTGGATTCACACTCATTCGAATAGTTACTTTTCCTTGATGATCTAATGGTAAAATAGGATCTACCATATCAAATTTAGTTGGAAAGGTTAATCTCCCTTTTTTTGTATTTTTAAAGTTTTCTACTGTCCATACCAAATTATTTGTAATTGTATTTTCTAAAATCAAATCACTATTACTTCCGATTTCAAAAGTTAATTCTTTTTCTGATTTTTCAGCAGTATTAATTATTTTATCTAACATTTGTTCTCGATTTACAAATAATCTTAAATATGCACATTTATTATAATTACATACTAAATAACAATACATACAACTAGCAGTACAACCAGATGAAGTATAAGGTACTAAATAATCTGATGTCTTATGATTTTCCACAAATTTATGTGTTTTTCTTACTCCTATAATTAAATTTTTTTTCATATTAGCAAACTCTGAATTTGGATTTTTCCTCATTTCTTCTATATTATTATGATTTTCAATTTCTATTTTTGGTATATCTTTATATTTTTCCATTAATTCTTTACCTAATGGATAATTTACAATATTTTTTTCAAAATAAATAGCTTTTGGTTTGAACATTTTCTTTCCTCCCATTTAGAATTTATTCTAACCAAAAGCTTATTTTCCTATTCTTATTTACTTCTACTTATTGTTTTTGCAATTTTTTCAATAGTGCCTAATTTATAATCATTTTCAAAAATATAATCAAATTGATATGGAGTATAATCAATTGCTCCAGAATCTCTTTTTATAAAATATTCTTCTGATATTTTATCTCTTTGCATTACTTTATCTTTTCTTTCTTCGTCTTTTGCCGTCATCAATATTTTAATATAAGAAATATTCCAATATTTGCTGATAGGAAGCAATGCCCATTCTAAAATAATGATTTCTTTTTCTTCTTTTTGTAATATTTCATCTAAAATATTTTGCATATATTCCCAAGTAATATCAGTTAAAATATCCATTTTTTCTTTGTTAGCAAAAACAATATTTCCTAATTTTTTTCTATCTATATTTCCGTCTTTTCCTAATATTGGCGTCCCAAAAATTTCACATAATTTTTTTGCAATTTCACAATTTTGCGTTGCCTTATGTCCTATTTTATCTACGTTTACAACATTACAATCTAAATTATCAGATAGTAATTTTGCAAGTGTTGATTTTCCACTTCCTGATTTGCCAGTAATTCCTATTATTTTCATAAAGAAACTCCTTACCTATTTTCTCTCATATATGACATAATCATAATCAAAAGGATTTTTCTCATCTTTTATTCCTTTTTCTCTACTTACTTCTTTCCATGTTTCTGGATTGATTTTTGGAAAGAAAGCATCTCCTTCAAATTCTTGATTAATTTCTGTTATATACATTTTTCTTACATATGGCATCAATAGATTATAAATCATAGCTCCACCAATAACAAAGTTTTCTTCTTCGTTTTCTATATACTCTTGTATTTCAAGCATTGAATGAACCACTTGTACATTTTCATCTTTTACTTGAAAATCAGGATTTTGACTAAATATAATATGTTTCCTGTCTGGTAATATTCTTCCTAATGACTCAAAAGTTTTTCTACCCATAATAATAGTATGACCAGTTGTTAACTCTTTAAACCTTTTTAAATCTGCAGGTAATTTCCAAATTAATTTATTTTCTTTTCCTATTATATTATTTTTTGCTTTTGCTACTATAATACTTAACATTGTTCTTTACTCCTTTATTTATTCAGCTACTGGAATTTTTCCTAAATTAATTTCTTTGTTATAGTCATATCCTTCTATTTCAAAGTCTTCTACTTTAAAATCATAAAAGTTTTTAGTTTGATTTTTAATGATTAATTTAGGATGTACATCCATACTTTTTGCTTCTAATAATTTTTTTACTAATGGAATATGCCTATCATAAATATGGCAATCTCCGATATTATGTGTTAAAGTACCTACTTCTAATCCAGATACTTGAGCAAACATATATTGCAAAGCTGCATATTGCATTACATTCCAACCATTGGCTGCTAACATATCTTGTGAGCGTTGATTTAAAATTAAATGTAATTTTCCTTGTTTAACTAACCATTGCGTTCCATATAGACATGGTTCTAATGCCATATCTTTTAATTCTGCATGATTAAAAATATTTGTCATGATACGGCGACTTGATGGATCATTTTTTAATAAATATAAAACATAATCCACTTGATCCATTTTTTGGATTCCTTCTTTTGTTTTAAATTCATATTTTTTGCTCATTTGATAACCATAAGCTTTTCCAATAGTACCTTGGCTATCTGCCCATTGATCCCAAATATGGGAATTTAATTCATGAATATTGTTAGACTTTTTTTGCCATATCCATAATACTTCATCTATGGCTCTTTTTATTGTATTAGTATTATTCCTTAAAGTAATCATAGGAAATTCTTTTCCTACATCATATTTATTACAAACTCCTACTATTGATATGTAATTTGCTTCTTGTCCATCTTCCCATCTAGTTCTCACATTCGTTCCTTCTGAAGAATATCCATGTTCTATAATTTTTTTACAAGTTTCTATAAAATGTTTATCTGCTTGTGTCATTTTCATTCCTCCTATTTTTTTTAAAATTATATCATAAGCTATTTTAAAATTCTACTTTTTTTGCTATATTTTAGATTTAATCTTTATATTCCCATTTTGGTACATATTCTTCCTCATGATCACCTAATTCTTGAATAAAACCATTTTCGAAGCCAAGATTCTCTATGTAATCTTGTATTTCTTTCCATTCTTTTGGGGTCAATTTTCGATTCAAGTTTTCCACATTTTTTGCTTTATATGTTGGAAAATATTGAGCCATTATACTAATATAGATTTCTTTTGGTAAGTTTTCTTTTATCCATTTTAGTACTTTTTTACTATTCTCTATATTATTTGGTAATACTAAATGCCTTATTAAAACTCCTTTTTGCATAATTCCTTTTTCATTTAATACAGGCATTCCTACTTGTCTTATCATTTCTTGGATAGCTTTTGTACTAATTTCAAAATAATCATCTACATTAGAATATTTCTTTCCTAATTCATTTTGAGCATACTTTAAGTCTGGCAAATAAATATCAATATAACCTTCTAATAATTTTAATGTCTCTATTTTTTCATAAGCATTAGTGTTGTAGACAATAGGAATATTAAGTCCTTTTGATTTTGCTATTTTTATGGCTTCTAAAATAGAAGGGACATAACTAGTAGGTGTTACTAAATTGATATTTTCTACTCCTTTTTCTTGTTGCTCTAAAAATATTTTTGCTAACTTGTCTATTGTAATCTCTTTTCCTTTTCCTAATTGACTAATCTCATAATTTTGACAATAAATACAATTCAAATTACAATTTGAAAAAAATACTGTTCCAGAACCATTTTCTCCACTAATACAAGGTTCCTCAAAATTATGGGTACTATACAAAGCAATTTTTATGTTATTGGTTGCTTTGCATCTTCCTATTTTCCCTTGCTTACGATTGATTTTACATTCATGAGGACAAATCATGCATTTTTCTAGTTCTATCATTTTTTTCCTTCTTTATTCATAAACTTTTTGTACATATAATTTTTCTTTTTCCATTTTCAATACTATATTTTTTTTACTAAACTGATTTATATTGTTTTTTACTAATCGAGTTTCTTCTTCTTGACTAGAACCACTTATTCTTCCAATTTCTTCTTTTTTTAAATTTCTAATTATAATATAATTTTGAGGTTCTTCTTTTAACATTGGTGCATAGTCTTCCAAATACTCTACAATTTCTACTTCATATCCATCTTTTAGTTTTTCAATTTTATTTAATAAAAATAAATCTCCTTGTTCATCTAATTCTGGCTTAATTGCTTCATATTGATTGTTCTCTTCTTGATAATTAAAAACTGGTTTTCCATCTTTTGGAAAGTTCTTAATAAAATCTTCTCCAAATAATTCTTGTGCTTTTTCTTGTATTTGTTCATAAGAAGGTTTATCCTCTTCTATATTTTTATTAACTACTTCCCATATCCAAGTTTCATCTGCTTGATTAATATCATCAAAACATGGTAGTGCTTCTTTGGTTACTTCTGACCATAAGTAAATTTGATTGAGATAGTTTTCAATATTTTCAATTTCTTCTATACTTATTGTATTTGATTTTTCTATTTTTTTATAAGTAATCATCCCTACAAAGATAATTACTAATATAATCATAATTATAACTAATTTTTTCATAACATTCCTTTCTATTTTTTAGGATGCTTCTTTTTATTTTTTTATTACTTAATTTATGATTATAAATTCTGTTCTTTTATGTCGTTTACTAATTTTTCTTTCATTTCTAATGGCAACAATATAATTGATTCTATTTGTTCTTTTTTTATAATTTCTGGAAGATATTTTCCACTATCAGCATAACGAGGATCATTTGAAAATTCTGGTCCATCTCCTGTTCCAAATTTTCCACCTACATATTCACACAAATAAAAAATCTCTTTTTGTGTAAATTTTTTTGAATCCATTTCATATATCTTTTTTACAATTTTTACATCAATTCCTAATTCTTCTTTAATTTCTCTTATTGTTCCTTGTTCTGGTGTTTCTCCTTCTTCTAATCCTCCTCCTGGAAAAGTATAATATTCTTGATAATCTTTTCTCTTTTTTACTCCTACTCTATGCATTAAGGCAAAACCATCTTCTAAAGGAATAATTCCTGCTACTCTTACTCTTTTCATTTTTTCTCCTCTCTATTAATTTAAGTTAAATATCACAAACCTTCACTTTTTCTTCTCCTAAAATATCGTTGAATACTTCTTTAATTTTATCTGTTAAATAAATCTGTCCACATGGTTTAACGTCTTCGTTTATCTTGATTTGTACATTAATATTATTCTTGTCGCCATTAAAATAGCGTAAAGCTCCTCTTAATTTCTGTTTTTGTTCTTCATTTGCTGTTGTAATATCTAAAGTAAATACTTTTTGTTTTTGCTCTCCAAAGTCTTTTATTTCATTTGCAATAATTGTAGTGGTGTCGTCTTCTCTTATACTTAATCGTCCTTCCACCATAACAATATTTTCTTCTACTAGACTCTTTCCTGCATTGAAATAAGCATTTTCAAAAACAATTATTTCTGCTACACCATATAAGTCTTCTACAGTAATAAAAGCCATTATTTTATTATTTTTAGTATATTTCTTTTTAATAGAAGTAATAATTCCTGCATATTTCACTTTTTGACCATCAACAAACTTTGGTTTTTCAGCTGTTTGTATTTCTTCTCCAAGTAATTGTGAATTCATTTGTTCATCAATCTGTCTCAATTGCTTTGTATCAATAGTAGTTTGTGCTTGTATTTGATTTCTTAACTTTTCTAAAGGATGTCCTGATAGGTAGATTCCTAGCATTTCTTTTTCAATGGATAATAAATCTTTATGTGACATTTCTTCATGTTCTTCAAAATTATATTTCATTTCATCCAATTCTTCTTTTTCTTGTGTTGTTTCCAAATCAAACATAGATACTTGACCATCTAATCCTTTTTTTCTTCCTGCTTGAATAACATCTATAATTCCTTCAAAAGAAGCAAGTAACGTACTTCTAGTTTGTTTGAACGCATCAAATGCTCCTGCCTTTATTAAGCTTTCTACACATTTTTTATTAACTGCTTCTCCTGCTATTCTTTCACAAAAATCTGTAAAACTTGTATATTCTCCATTTTTATTTCGTTCTTTTACAATGCTATCAACTGGCACCGTTCCTACATTTTTTATACTTCCTAATCCAAAACGAAGTTTTCCATCTTCTACGGTAAATTTTGTATCACTTTTGTTGATTTCTGGCTTTAATATTTGAATACCAAGCATTTTACATTCATCAATATATTGTGGTATTTTATCTAAATTTCCTAAAAAGCTATTTAGAGTTGCTGCCATAAATTCTGCTGGATAATATGCTTTTAAATACGCTGTTCGATAAGCAATAACAGCATAGCAAGCAGCATGAGATTTGTTAAATGCATATTTTGCAAATTCTGCCATCTCATCAAAAATTTTGTTAGCTGACTCTTCATCAATTCCATTCCTTACACACCCTGGAACGATAACATTTCCTTGTTCATCTAGTTGTCCATGAATAAATACTTCTCTTTCTTTAGCCATAATATCTAACTTCTTCTTTCCCATGGCTCTTCTTACTAAATCTGCTCTTCCGAAGTGAATATCCGTGCTAGTCTACGTACAATTTCCATTACTTGTTCTTGATAAACCATACAACCATAAGTAACATTTAAAATTGGTTTTAAGCTTGGATGTGTATAAACATTGTGTCCTGGATTTAATTTTCCCTTTATATATCTTGGTATTTGATCCATTGGTCCTGGTCTATATAAAGAAACTCCTGCAATTAAATCTTCTAAACAATCTGGTTTTAATTCCTTCATGAAGTTTGTCATTCCTTGTGATTCGAATTGGAAAATACCACAAGATTTGCCTTCTTGCCATAATTGATAAACTTTTGGATCTGACATTTCCTTATCAAATTCAACATCTATTCCTCTATTTTGTTTTACTAAATCAATGGTATCTTGAATAACTGTTAGTGTTCTCAATCCTAAAAAGTCCATCTTTAATAAACCTAGTTCTTCTAATGTTGTCATGATATATTGAGTTGAAATTTGTCCATCACGTACATATAAAGGTACATATGTATCAACTGGTTCTTTAGTAATAACAACTCCGGCAAGCATGTGTAGATGCTTGTCTTGGCATTCCTTCTAATCCCATTGCAATATCTAGTACTTTTTTTACTATTTCCTCATTTTCATAACGATCTTTTAATTCTTTATTTTGTTCTAATGCTTTTTTAATGGTAATATGTAATTCGTTTGGTATCATTTTAGCTAAACTATCTGCTTCAGAATAAGGTACATCTAATACTCTTGCTACATCTCGAATTACCATTTTAGCAGCCATAGTACCAAATGTTATTATTTGTGAAACATGAGAATGTCCATATTTTTCAGATACATAATCAATAACATCTTGCCTATGCTCATAGCAAAAATCAACATCAAAGTCTGGCATACTAATTCTTTCAGGATTTAAAAATCTTTCGAAAATAAGTCCATATTTGATTGGGTCAATATCAGTAATTTCAATCACATAAGCAATAATAGATCCTGCTCCGTGAACCACGTCCGAGGTCCTACTGGTATGGAATGTGTTTTAGCATAATGAATAAAATCCCATACGATTAAAAAATAGTCTACATATCCCATTTTTTGAATAACTTCTAATTCATATTTAGCTCTTTCTAATATTTCTTGTGATGGATTTTCACCATATCTTTTTTTGATTCCTTCATCACATAATTTTTTTAAATAATCATAATGTGTTGGAAATTCTGGTGGTACATCATAGTTTGGTAAAATAGTATGTCCAAATTCAAATTCTACATTACATTTTTCTGCAATTTTTACTGTATTTTCAATTGCCTCTGGTACTGCTTTAAAATATTCTATCATTTCTTCTGGTGATTTTACATAAAGTTCGTCTGTATCAAAGCGCATTCTATCCATATCACTCATTCTTTTTCCTGTTTGAATGCAAAGTAACACTTCATGATTATAACTGTCTTCTCTTTTTAAATAATGAGCATCATTAGTAGCTACTAATGGAATCTCTAATTTTTTGGCTAAAGCAATTAATTTTTGATTAGCTAAAACTTGTTCTTTAATTCCATTATTTTGAATTTCAATATAATAATCTTCACCAAAAACACGTTTATGCCAAAGTGCAATTTCTTGTGCTTTTTCATTTTCTCCATTTAGTAAAGCTTGATTAACTGACCCTGCTAAACAAGCACTCAAACAAATCAATCCTTCATGATATTTTTCTAATACTTCTAAATCGATACGTGGCTTATAATAATATCCTTCTACAAATCCAATTGAAACTAGTTTGCATAAATTTTGATAGCCTTGTTTATTTTTCGCCAATAGAATTAAATGATTATAATGATTGTCAATATTAGGTTCTTTGTCTAAACGGCTTCTTGGTGCTACATATACTTCACAGCCAATAATCGGTTTAATTCCTTCTTTTTTGCAAGCTTTATAAAAGTCAATTGCTCCATACATAACACCATGGTCTGTAAGAGCCATTGCATCCATACCAAGTTCTTTTGCTCTTACTGGTAAATCTTTTATTCGATTGGCACCATCTAGTAGACTGAATTCACTATGTATATGTAAATGCACAAAATTTGACATGCCTTTCTCCCTTTCTCTTAATTTTCACAATCTTTTATTTTTCTCTTTTTTCTGTCACTAATGTACCATATTTTTATTTTTTTATCAAGTAAAATTTTCTTTATCTATTTGACAATTCTATTTATTTTCCTTATAATATTAATTTGAAAGGATGCGAGTACAATGGGATTTACTTTTAAAAGAAGAATTAATTATTATGAAACAGATCGAATGGGAGTTGTTCACCATTCTAATTATATTCGCTTTTTAGAAGAAGCTAGATGTGAAATGTTAGATGCAAATCACATGCCTTACTCTGCTTATGAAAATAAAAATGTGATGATTCCTGTTCTTGGGGTTAATTGTAATTTTAAGCAACATGTTACTTTTGATGATGTAATTGAAATTAAACCTTTTGTTAAAGAGTTTAATGGGGTTCGTTTAACTATGGGGTATTGTGTAACAAACCAAAAAACTGGCGAAATTGTTCTAACTGGGGAAACTAAACATTGTTTTACTGATAAGAATTTAAAACCAATACGTCTCCAGAAACAAATTCCTGATTTTTATGAAAAATTTATGAAATTAAAACAAGAAAATGATGTCTCATAAAGACATCATTTTCTCGTTTTAATTAAAATATCTTTTTAATAATCCTTCAAATCCTTTTCCATGTCTTGCTTCATCTTTGCACATTTCATGAACAGTATCATGAATTGCATCATATCCTAATTCTTTTGCTCTTGTTGCTAATTGTTTTTTACCTTTGCAAGCTCCACATTCAGCTTCTGCTCTTAATGTTAGATTTTTCTTGGTATCTGGATATACTACTTCTCCTAATAATTCTGCAAATTTAGCAGCATGTTCTGCTTCTTCCCATGCATATCTTTTAAAAGCTTCTGCAACTTCTGGATATCCATCTCGGTCTGCTTGTCGACTCATTGCTAAATACATTCCTACTTCTGTACATTCTCCCATAAAATTATCTTTTAATCCTTTTACTACTTCTTCGTCTAATCCTTGTGCTACTCCTATTTTATGCTCATCTGCATATTCATTTGCTCCAACTTGCATTTGCTCTTTTTCTTCAAACATTTCTCTTCCTACTCCACATTGTGGACATCTTTCTGGGGCTTCTTCTCCAAAATGAATATACCCACATACTTTACATACATATGCTTTCATAATTTTTAACCTCCTCTATTTTTCTTTATTGATTATATAAATTTAAAAAATTTTGTCAATGCTTTTTATAAAAAAATTATAAATCTTTTAAAATCACTTTTATTTTTTATATTTTTATGATACAATACAATAAATTTTAAAAAGATTTGTCAAAAGATGAAGGAAAGGGAAAAACAATGGAATTAAATAGATGTAGTAGATGTGGTAATTTTTATATTGCAGAAGGAAATGTGTGTCCAAAATGTAGCGCAAAAGATGATTATGAATTTTCAAGTTTTCAATCTTATGTTGAAGAAAATGGTTTGACGAATTCTTTAAATATAATTTCTAATGAAACTGGTATTTCTGTTAAAAATTTAAATCGTTTTTTAGGATATGAAGAATTTCAAGCTTATCAAAAAGAAAATAATAACCCTCAAGAATTAAAAAATGTTACAGGTAAATTTGAAAATTATAAATAACACACACATAAGAAAGAAAGGTGGCATATATAAATGCAAAATGTTTTTAAATTATTAGAAGAAAGAGGATATATTGAGCAGATGACACATCCTAAAGAAATTAAGGAACTTTTTGAAAAGGAATCTGTTCCTTTTTATATTGGAGTTGATCCAACAGCAGACAGCCTACATGTTGGACATTTTGTTTCTTTGATGGTTGCAAGTCATATGCAAAAATATGGTCATAAACCCATTATTTTAGTTGGTGGTGGTACGGCAACTATTGGTGATCCTTCTCGGTAAAACAGATATGAGAAAAATGCTTTCTCGAGAAGAGTTAAATCATAATGTAGAATGCATTAAAAAACAAATTGAAAAATTTGTTAGTTTTGAAGGGCAAAACTCTGCCATTATTGTTAATAACGCTGATTGGCTATTAGATTTAAAATTTATTGACTTTGTTCGTGAAATTGGAAGCTTATTTTCTGTTAATAAAATGCTTGCTGCTGAATGTTATAAGCAAAGATTAGAAACAGGTTTAACTTTTTTTGAAATGAGCTATATGCTAATGCAATCTTATGATTTTCTATACTTATATAATAAATATGGTTGCAAACTTCAAATTGGTGGAAATGACCAATGGTCTAATATTATTGGTGGTGTTGAATTAATTCGTAAAATTGGAAAAGATGATTCCTTTGGTTTAACCTTTAAACTTTTGACAACCAAAGAAGGTAAAAAAATGGGAAAAACAGAAAAAGGAGCTCTTTGGTTAGATCCTCGAAAAACTTCTCCTTATGAATTTTATCAATATTGGAGAAATATCGAAGATGCCAGTGTAGAAACAGTATTTAAAATGCTTACTTTCTTACCAATGGAAAGAATAAAAGAACTTTGTTCTTATCAAGATGAAAGGATAAATGAAGCAAAAAAAATATTGGCTTTCGAAATTACAAAATTAATTCATGGCGAGCAAGAAGCTATTCAAGCTGAAGAAGCTTCTAATGCTTTGTTTAATGGGCAAGGAAATATCGAACATATGCCTACTGTAAAATTAGAAACTATAGATTTATCTATTTTAGATTCTATTGTTTTAACTGGTATTGCTCCTTCTAAAGGTCAAGCAAGACAACTAGTTACACAAGGTGGAATTTCTTTGAATGATAAAAAAATAACCGATATGAACTATCGTCTTTCTGATAAGGATTTTTTACAAGGTTATGCTATTTTAAAAAAAGGAAAAAAAGTATTTTATAAGTTAGAAAAATAGTTAGGAAAAATCATCCTAACTATTTTCTTTTTCAAATTTTTGTATAATATCTAATACCGATTTATAAATATAAAAACTCCCTACTATAAAATTAGCTACTTGTCTTTTTTCGCTTTGCATTGCTATTTTTATTGCTTCTTCTAGTGATTTTTTTTCTATTTTTTGTCCTTCTTTTTTATATTCTATTGCCATATTATATAGTTCTTCTTTGTCTATATAACTTTGCTTGTCATTGCCTGTTGTAAATATAAAAGTAGCATTTTCATCTTTCAATAATAATGATAGAATTTTTTTAGCATCTTTTCCTTTTAAAATAGATATAATATATACTCTTTCTTTAAATTTATAATATTGTAAAATTGTATCTTGTAAATTTTTAATAGCTGGTTCATTATGAGCTCCATCGTAGATTATTATTGGATTTTCCTTTAATAATTCCATTCTTCCTTTATGAATTACACTTGAAAGCCCTTTTCGAAGACTTTTTTCTGAAATATGATATCCCAAATTATTTAGAATTTTTATACTTTGTATACAAAGAGCTGCATTTTGAAGTTGTACTTTTCCCTTTAAATTAACCGCTATTTTTTTTAAACCATTGTTATCAAAATATTGGTATTGATTATCATAAGTATAATTTTCGATTTGTTCTTTTTTTATAAGATGTAATTTATTCTTTTTTTCTTGACAGACTTTTATGATGACATTATTTATTTCTTCATTCTGTTCAAAAAAAACTGTGTGAGAATTTTGTTTAATAATTCCCGCTTTTCGATAAGCTATTGCTGGTAATGTATTTCCTAATATTTGCATATGATCATATCCAATTGAAGTAATTATAGAAATAAGTGAATGACTAATTATATTAGTACTATCATATAATCCACCTAATCCTGTTTCTAATACTACAAAATCTACTTTGTTTCGATAAAAATAAAGTAAAGCTATCATAGTTAATATTTCAAATAAGTTTACAGATATTCCTTTTTCTTGTTGATATTTTTCTATTTTAGGTATTATTTCCTCGATTAAATCTGACATTTCCTTATTGGATATTTCTTTATCATTTATTTTGATTCTTTCATTGTATCGAATTAAATGTGGCGAAATGAATTTTCCAACATTATATCCTTCCTGTTCTAATATACAACTCATCATTTCTACCGTACTTCCTTTTCCATTGGTTCCTGCTACATGGATAAAATTCATTTCTTTATCAAAATTATGATATTGTTCAATAAAATATTTCATAATATCTAAAGATGGCTTTTTTCTATATTTTGAAAATTGATTAAAGTATTTTTCTATATCAATCATTCCAAAACTCCTTTTTTTTATTATATCAATGTTTTTTTTCTTTTACAAGTACTAAAAAAATAGAGCAAATATGATTTAAAGAACTTATTCATACTTGCTCTTTACTAGTTAGGTGATATGCTCTTGACTTATTGGGATATAATCTTTTACAATTTCTAAAATTTCATTTTCTGTTAGTTTCTCTATGTTACTTAAAAATTCTTTTAAAATTTTCTGTAACTCTTCGTTTTGTTCATGACAATCTTTAACATCTTCTGCTATAGCCTTTTGAAGTCCTGAATTATATTCTTCCAATAATTGAATAATGGTAGAATTTTTTCTAAATTCTTGCTCTTTTCTAGCAATCATTTGATTAAGCTTTTGATAATTTGAATTGTTCAAAATTTTTTCCCAAATTGCCATTGTCTCTGGAACAGAAAAGAGTTTCTCTATCCGCTCTTCAGACATTCTTTTACCCAACAAATGATTCATCATACTGAATCCTTCCTTTCTACAGGATGCTTTGTTATTTGAAACTATCTTCATTATATCATTTTATGTTAATAAAATCAAATATTATCTACTTTTTTCTACGATTTCTACAATATCTGCAATATATTCTCCTATGATGGGAATATTTAATGTGACAATTTTTTGTAACAAAATAACTAATAAGGCTGTTATTATTGTAACACCTATTCCTATTCCAACACCTCTACTAATCCCTGCTAATAAATTTCTTTTTATAATTTCTTTTTTACTGCCGAAGTAAATAAGCCCATTCTAAATAGTTTCCTTCTTGTAACATATTACTTAATTTTTCTATGGATTTTTTTAACAAATCCTGTTTCTTATTTTTTAACCACATAAAAAATCCACCTTTTACTATTAGAGTGGATTTTTTTTGGTTTTTTATTCATTTACATTATTAGTATTAATTGATTCATCATTTGTATTTATTTGATTTGTCGTTTTTTCTAATTCTTCTTTTTTATTATCTTCTTCTTGCTTTACTGTTTCTAATGATGTAATTAATTCTTGCAATCTTTTTATATCTCTTCCCATCATTTCCCAATCATTATTATCTCTTGATTGTGCTAAATTCTGATTTGCCTTAATAATTGCTTCAATTAGCCCTTCTACATCATCTGTATTTTCTATTTCAATATCTACAGCATTTTGAGAAAGTAGATTTTGTAATGCTTCTGAAAGATTATTTCCAATAGCAACTTTATTTCCAGAAGCAACTGCTACTTTTCTAAGGAGTGGCACTTCTGACTCATTTAGCATAGTTTGATAAATTGGTTCTATGTATAATAAAGTATTATCAATTGGTACAATTATCATTTGTTTAGTTAACTTCGTTCCTGTTATATTTAAAGTATCTAATTGATTGGCTATTATATCATCTTCTTCCATTTGTTTATCTAATTGCATTGGTCCTACCATATTACTATCAGCTGAAAATTTGTATAATTTTAACTGGTTAGTTGTACCGTTTGTGCTTCCAATTAAATAAGAAATTATATTTTGTTTGTCATTTGGCGTATATATTTGTACTAATCCTAATTGTTCTCCTTTAGAAGTTTTTACCATCGTATAATATGGTTCCATGTAAACTCCTGTGGATTTACTAGATCTTACTGTATTATATTTAGCCATATCCCATAAATCATCTGCACGATATAATACATCTGGTTTTACGTTATGATATATTTTTAAAATTTCTGCTTGAACATTATATAAAAATTTAGGATAAACAAAATGACTTGCTATATCTTCTGGAATTGGCTCATCTAAATCAACAAATAAGTTATCATAAATATTTCTATATGCCATAGCAATTGGATCTGTTCTATCAGTAATATAAAAAGATAAGGTTCCATCATAACTATCAATTAACACTTTTACAGAATTTCTAATATAGTTGATATTTTCTTTTATTCCATTATGTTCTATAGCTGTATATTGTGAATAAGGATAATTGCTCGATATAGTGTAAGCATCAATAACCCATACAATCTTGCCTTCTTTTGTTACTATCGTATATGGATTTTCATCATAAATTAAATATGGTAATACCTTTTTAGCTCTTTCTAATATATTTCGATTCATTAAGATTTTACTATCTTGTGTAATTTCTCCTGAAAATGCTAAATTTAAATCACCTTTTGTGATTCCTAGAATAAGTCTATCTAAGAAACCTAATTGTAATCCAGCTTCTCCCTTATATAGTGATGTATGATCTACTCCATTTTCATCTGTATAATCATATTCTTGCATACTTTTAGCATTGGTTGCAATTATTTCGTTTGTTTCTAATCCAAAATACATACGAGGTTGCTTTAACTGAATTTTTTCATCACTTCCAGATACTTCTTTTTGTATATATTGAATGTTTCCTGTTTGTGTACTTTGTGTTGCTGATACCATAATTTGTCCCATACCATGTGTATATTCATAGGTTTTATTGCTGTATGTTCTACCAACATTTTTAATTTCTCTTGGCGCTACATACATAATTTGATCCTGTCCATTAATTTTATATTTGGCTAGGTTTGCATTTCGATAAGAAAAATATCCCGTTCTCGTTTGACTATTTTCTAATGTTTTTAATACCGCTTCTTGGCTGATAATTGGTATATTATTAATAACATTACTATTTTCTTCTATTTCTTTTTCTGTAATGGTTCCTGAATTTTGTATGTTTTCTTCTTCTATGTTAATATTATAAGCATTTTTTGTATTATTAATATTTTCTGCAATGTATTCTTTTTCTTTATCTAACTCATTTGAGCTAACAAATACTAAATCAAAAGTAATCATAATGATAAATAAAGCTACTAAATAACCTGGTATAATTGCCAAATTTTTTAATACTTTATTGGTATTTCCTTTTTTAAAATATTTGACTGCTCTATAAGCAAATAAAATAATAACAAAAGCAAATAAAATATATCCCCATAGTTTTATTGTTGCTTCAGTCTTACCAGCTCCTATTATATCAATATTGTCATGAATAGTTAATAGTTTTCCAAATACCATATTTTGTGTATTTAATATGGTCATAACAGCAATTCCAATAATTATCCATACAATGTTCCTTGTTATTTTTTTCATAAATAAACTTTGTTTTAACATTTTTCCATCGACTCCATCAAAGAATCGATTAAATACAATTACATAATATAATGCTGTATAAATTGATAAACCTACCAATAATATTGTAAAGTATAAAACTACTGCTTCTATTAATGGTTTTTGAAAAATATAATAACCTATGTCTAATCCAAAAATATTATCTTGAATACCAAATGTTGTCATATTAATGACCAACATGATTTTTTGTACAAATAACAATGAAACTACAATACTTACAATGGCCGATATAATTAAAGCTAGTGACTTGTTTAATAATCTTGGCATTGGTTTATTTTCTTTTTCAAAAAATGGTTTTAAACCTTTTTTTATACCTCGATTTGTAAAATATATAATAAAATATAATACAATAAAATTAATTGCCATAATGGAATATTTATAAGCATTATTTGTATAAAAAATATCCATATATTGGCTACCTAATTCTTGATATTCCAAAAAACTTCCTCTTAATTGAATATAACTTATCCCTAGAAATAATAATACAAACAAAATAACTAGTATCATTCGTGTTTTACTTTTTCCTTTCTTATTTCTAGTTTCATATGTATTTGCTGTTTGTTGTATAGTTTCTTGTTTTTCTTCTATTTTTGTTTGTGCATTCTGTTCTTGTTTGTTTTCGTCTTCTTTCACAAATTTCTCCTCCTTTATATTATTGCTTTTACAAAATCCTTTGCATCAAAGATCTCCATGTCATCAATTTGTTCTCCTACTCCTATAAACTTTACAGGTATTTTATTTTCTTCTACAATACCAATAACTACTCCTCCTTTTGCTGTTCCATCTAATTTTGTTAATACTAAACCTGTAATATTTGTTTCTTCTTTAAATGCTTTTACTTGTGAAATAGCATTTTGCCCTGTAGTTCCATCAATTACTAATAATACTTCTTTATCACTATCTTCCATTTCTTTATTAATTACTTTTTGAATTTTATTTAATTCATCCATTAAATATTTTTTATTGTGTAATCTTCCAGCTGTATCTACTATTAAAACATCTGCTTGTTTTTCTCTGGTTATTTTTATAGCATCATAAACAACTGATGCGGGATCTACACCTTCTTCTCTTTTTACAATATCTGCATTTGCTCTTTTTGCCCATATTTCTAATTGTTCAACCGCTGCTGCTCTAAATGTATCTGCAGCTGCTACTACTACTTTTTTGCCATCTCGAGCTAGTCGGTTTGCTATTTTTCCAATAGAGGTTGTTTTTCCTACTCCATTAACGCCTACTACTAAAATAACAGATGGCTTTGTTCCAAGATGTAAGTTAACATCTGCTACTTCTAATATTTTTTGCATTTCTTCTCTTAATAAATGCTTTACTTCTTCTGTTTCTTGTATTTTTTCTTTTTTTAATCTTTGTCTTAAGTTTTCTATTATTTTAACAGATGTATCAACCCCAATATCAGACATAATTAGAATTTCTTCTAATTCTTCTAAAAAATCTTCATCAATTTTTTTAAAGCTTTTTAATACATTATTTATTTTTTCGTCAAATGAACTTTTAGTTTTATTCATACCTTGTTTTAATTTATCAAAAAATCCCATCATTTTTCTCCTTCTTTTTATTGCTCTATTATTGTAACACATCCTATGCATTTTTTCCATAGTTTAGGAGATTTTTTTTGTATCCTTACTTGTTGTCTTCAAAATTTTCATTTTTTTTTTGATTAATTGCTTAAATTTTAAAATTTAGTGGTATAATTAAACAGAAGAAACGGAGTTGGTTTTTAATGTCAAATCTAAAAGAAGAAGTAGATATTGAAAAATCATATGGAAAAGAAAGCTCTTTAAAAAAAGAAGAATTTTTAAAGACATTTGAAATTAAAGAATCTGGTTTGAATACAACTGAAGCTACTAATCTTATTCACAAATATGGATTAAATGAAATTAAACAAGCCAAACCTAAAAAATGGTATCACTATTTTCTAGAAAGTTTATTTAGTCCCTTTAATAGTATATTACTTGGTATTGCTTGTATCTTATTTTATACAGATGTATATCTAGCTGAGACACCTAGTTATGCTAATATTATTGTTATTGCTATTTTAGTTGTTTCAAGTACTCTTCTAGAATTCTTTGAAGAATATCATTCTAATAAAGCAGCTGAAAAATTAAAAGAACTCGTTGCTACTACTACCACTGTTATACGAAATGGAAAAGAAACCTTAATTCCTATTAATCAAGTTGTTTTGGGTGATATTGTACTTTTATCTGCTGGAAGTTTAATTCCTGCTGATCTTAGAGTATTAGAATCAAAAGATTTATATGTAGGACAATCTTCTTTAACTGGTGAATCTGATGCTGTTAAAAAAAATGTAGAACTTAGTATCAATGCATCTGATTTAGATAGTATATCTGATTTAGATAATATTTGCTTTATGGGAACTAATGTCATTAGTCGGAACTGCTAAATGCGTTGTTATTAAAACAGCTGATAGTACTTATTTTGGAAAAGTAGCACATACTATATCTAATGCTAAACCAAAATCTGCTTTTCAAAGTGGAATTGAAAATATAAGTAAATTATTAATACGTTTTATGCTTGTTCTAATTCCTATTGTTTTTATTTTAAATGTAACAAAACATAGTACTGTAACTGCCTTTACTTTTGCTGTTGCTATCGCTATATGTATTACTCCTCTCCTTCTTCCTGTCATTCTTTCTTCTAGTCTTTCAAAAGGCGCTATTCGAATGTCTAAAAAGAAAACAATTGTAAAAAAATTAGATTCCATTCAAAGTTTT
This sequence comes from uncultured Clostridia bacterium, assembly GCA_947628415.1. Taxonomy (GTDB): domain Bacteria; phylum Bacillota; class Clostridia; order TANB77; family CAG-508; genus CAG-269. The sequence goes on from CANQZU010000017.1 coordinate 22,986, forward strand.
GGAGCTATTAATATTTTATGTACCGATAAAACAGGAACTCTTACAGAAGACAAAATTGTTTTAGAGAAATATTTAGATATCCATGGTCAAGAAGATCTTCGTGTTTTAAAACATGCCTTTTTAAACTCTTATTTTCAAACTGGATTAAAAGGAAATATTGATGAAGCAGTTGTTGCTAGGAGTCTACAAAATGGTATGGATAAATATATTAATCAATATAAATTAGTAGATGAAATTCCTTTTGATTTTTCTCGTAGACGTCTATCTGTTATTGTAACAGATGGTACAAAAAAACAATTAATCACAAAAGGAGCCGTAGAAGAAATACTTAACATTTGTACTATGGTAGATTATCAAGGTAATATATCGCCAATTACTAAGCAAATTAAAGACAATATTAAGCAAATATCTAAAAATCTTAATAAAGATGGTTTAAGGGTTATTGCTGTTTGTCAAAAAAATGATATTTCCGATATTTCAAGTTTTAGTGTAGATGATGAAAAAAATATGGTTCTTTTAGGATTTATAGGCTTTTTAGATCCACCAAAAGAAAGTGCAAAATCTGCTATTGAAAAATTGAATACAGCTGGCGTTCGTGTTATTGTTCTAACTGGCGATAATTTAGAAGTTACCAAATGTATTTGTAAAAAAGTTGGAATTAATTCTGATAAAATTATAGAAGGTAAACAAATTGAAAAGATTAGTGATTCAGGTGTTTTAAGACTATTAAAGAAATGTAATATTTTTGTTAAGCTTTCCCCTATTCAAAAGGCTAGGATTGTCAGACTTTTACATGAATCAAATAATATAGTAGGTTACATGGGAGATGGTATAAATGATGCTCCTTCTTTAATCAATTCAGACGTTGGTATTTCAGTTGATACAGCAGTTGATATTGCTAAAGAATCTGCCGATATAATTTTATTAAAAAAAGATTTACATGTTTTGTTGGATGGTGTAACTGAACGGTAGAAAAACTTTTGGTAATCTAATGAAATATATTAAACTTTCGACTAGTTTTAATTTTGGAGAAGTAGTTTCTGTAATTATTGCAAGTATCATCTTACCTTTTTTACCTGAAACTCCTATCCAATTATTGGTAGAAGGATTATTATATGATTTTGGTCAATTAACATTACCTTTTGATAATGTTGATGAAGAATACTTAAAAAAACCAAGAAAATTTAATGTTAATAGTTTAAAAAAATTTATGTTATTTATGGGACCAATCAGTTCTGCTTTTGATATTATTGTTTTTGCTATTTTATTATTTGTCTTTAAGTTGAATGATGCTGCTACCTTTCAAACTATTTGGTTCTCTTATAGTATTGTTTCTAATTTACTTGGAATGCATATTATTAGAACAGCTAAAATTCCGTTTATTGAAAGTAATGCACATAAATTTGTATATTTTTCTTCTATTTTACTAGCTATTATAGGAGTAATTATTCCTTTCACTTGGCTTGGAAAGTTAATTGGTCTTGTTCCTATTGCTTTTGTTTATATGCCAATTATTATCTTTATTCCTATTTTATATTGTTTTGTTGCTATGATTGCTAAAAAAGTTTATATAAGAAAATACGGAGAATGGATTTAATTTTTATTATAAAAAATTATAGAAAATTTATGTTTTGATAAAATTATATAAAGAATTTTAATATAAGATATATTGATTCATTATTTAATAAAGACTGTCTAAATGTTGTAAAATTGCTAAAAAAATGATTTAAAATAATTTATCATTTGATATGAATAAAGTGGAGCGATTAAGGAGGTTATTTGCGAAAAATTTTCCTCCCAAATTTTGCTCAAAAAAAACAATTTGATTAATCAACTGATAAAATTAGTATAACATATAATTTTTAAAAAGTGTATAATTTTATATGTTAAATAACTTTACATTTTATGTATACAATGATATAATAGTCATTGTATATACATACACTTACAATGAGATTTTAGAAAGGAGTATCAGTATGAATAATGTAGCAGAAATTTTATCTTCTTTTGAAAAGCAGTTAATAACAATTCTTAATTCAAAAGAAGAAACTAAAAAAAGTATGCGGGAAACTGACGAAGCCTTATTCGAAAAATATGGCAGTAAAGATCCGGAGCAAGTTCGATTGCATAAACTTTTTATGCAACAACCTAAATCCATCAAAACAGGTATTAATTTGGAAATTAACTCTAGTGAGTTAGCAGATGAAGTTTACAAAAAAATTTGTGAATTAATCGAACAAAGAGCATATCCATTGGAAGAAGTTGAATGGTTTAGGTTTTTAGGTACTAATACGTGGCACTTTGGATTTACTTATTAATCTCATTATAAAAAAAGAGTATTTCTTTTCTCCTCTTACCTAGGAAGGTAAGTGGTTTTTCTTTTTATTCAAAATTATAACGGCCATAACCAAATAAAATAATTTTTAAGGATTGGGACTTGGTCCCATAAACCGAATTTTGACTAGGGAGGAAAAATTCATTGGAAATAGGGACGGTTCTCTTTTCCATAAAAATAAAGATAAAAAGTAGCACTAATAAATGTGTGCGACGATTTTAATTATTGGAGCGGACGTCGTAGTTATCTACAACTTTTTTCGCACTTAATGATTGATACAAATAACAATCAGTTTTATTTAATATATATACATATATATA
>CANQZU010000018.1 GCA_947628415.1 uncultured Clostridia bacterium
TTATCTCTTACTAAATTGAGGAGCTTTTCTAGCTTTTTTAAGACCATATTTCTTTCTTTCTTTCATACGAGAATCTCTTGTTAAAAATCCATTTGATTTTAGAGCTGGTCTATATTCTGAATTTGCTTCATTTAAAGCTCTTGCAATACCGTGACGAATTGCTCCTGCTTGACCTGTAAATCCGCCACCTTTTACAGTACTAATTACGTCATATTTTGCTGTTGTATTAGTAACAGTTAGTGGTTGTCTAACAATAACTTTTAAAGTTTCTAATCCAAAAAATTCATCGATATCTTTTCCATTAATTGTTATTTTCCCAGTTCCTTCAACTAATCTTACTCTAGCGATAGAACTTTTTCTTCTACCTGTACCATAGAATACTATATTTTCTTTTTTAGCCATTTTATTTTACCTCCCATATTTCTGGTTTTTGTGCTTGATTTTCATGCTCACTTCCTGCATATACTCTTAATTTTTTAGCTTGGCTTCTTCCTAAAGAGTTATGAGGTAACATTCCTTTAATAGCTAAAGTCATTGCCTTTTCTGGATTTTTCTCAAGCATTACTTTGGCAGGAACTTCTTTCATTCCTCCAATGTAACCAGAATGATGTCTATAAATTTTTTCATTTAGCTTATTTCCTGTTAAGATAACATCTTTACAGTTTAATATAATAACATGATCACCTGTATCAATATTAGGTGTATATGTTGGTTTGTGTTTTCCTCTTAATAATTTAGCAGCTTCTGTTGCAACTCTACCAAGTGGTTTATTTGCTGCGTCAATAATATACCATTTGCTTTCAACTTCACTGCGTTTTGCACTATATGTAGTATTATTCATGGTAACAATTACCCTCCTATTTCTTTTTTGTTTTTTATGGATTATGAATTCTAATTTAAAACTACCGGGGAGAAGTTTTAAAAATTTATTCATAAGCGAAAATATTATATTATAAAAAACTGGATTTGTCAACCAATTCAGGAAAAAAATTAAAAACTTGACAAAATTATCATAAATGTAGTATAATATTAATGTTGGAATAAATTACAACAAACAAAAATAAGGAGTTTATAAAATGAAAAGTAAAATGAATATAAAAAGCATTGTAATTATGGCAGCCGTAGGAATTATCAGCTTGCTTTTTATAAATATGAGTTTAGCTGCTAATACAGGAGTAATCAATGTTGAAACAGCAAACCTTAGGGAAACAGCAGATGAAGAAGCAAAAATACTAGAACAGTTTTCTATTAATCAAGAAGTAGAAATTATAGAAGAAGTAGGAGAATGGTATAAAGTAAAAATAAACAAAATTACAGGGTATATTAGAAAAGATTTAATTACTGTAAATAACAAGACTGAACAAGAAAATACAGCAGTACAAACAGTAGCACAAGCAGATACAACGGCTAGTCAAACAAAGCAAGAAGAAAATCAAAAACTTGGAAAACAAAAAATATTAGAAAATACTAAATTAAAAATTGTGCCACTAATTAATGCAACAGATTTAATAGAAGTAAAAAAAGATCAAGAAGTAGAAGTCACAGAAATTATAAATGGTTGGGCTTGTATACAAGTAAATACAACAAAAGGTTGGATTAGAACAGAAAAATTAGTAAATCAAGAACAATCAACTAAACAAATTGAAACACAAAAACAAGAACAAACTGTTATAAAAACATTATTTGTTAATAGTGCCACAGTTCGTTTAAGAAAAGAAGCAAGTACATCTTCGGAAATTATAGATAATTTATCAGTTAATACAGCAGTTGATGTATTAGAAGAACTAGATGGATGGAGTAAAGTAAAAGTAAATGGAAAAGAAGGATATATTTCATCTTCTTTACTATCTTCTAAAAAGCAAGAGACATCTAGAAGTTCAACATCAAGAAAAGCAACTGTAAAAACTAATACAACAACTACTACAACAACCGAAGAACCAACAATTACATCGCAAGTTCCTGTATCGGGAAATGGTTCAGCAGTTGTAGCTTATGCAAAACAGTTTATTGGTATACCATATAAAAAAGGAGGTTCGTCACCTTCAACAGGATTTGACTGTTCTGGTTTTACTTCATATGTATTTAAACATTTTGGTGTTAGTTTACCACGTACTTCAGGAGGACAGGGAACTGTTGGAACAGCAGTAGTAAGTAAAAGTCAATTAGCACCAGGAGATTTAGTAATTTATAGTGGACACGTAGCAATTTATGTAGGTGGAGGTCAAGTAATTCATTCTCCAAAACCAGGAAGAAGTGTATGTATTGTACCACTAAATCAAGCAGCAAGTAATTATATAGGAGCAAGAAGAGTTATATAAAAACAGTAATTAAAGGAGACTTATGAAACATAGACCAATTTTAGTTGCTGTCATAGGATATATTATAGGTATATTATGGGGACTATACTTTCAATTTAGTATAGTCCTTTATTATATTCCAATGATAGTAATTTATTATATTTCAAAAAGATTTTTTAAAATTTCAAGAATTCATTCTTTCAAGTTATTATCTATTCATCGATATAGTCGATATTTAAAGTTAATGATAAATTATAAAGTAATTTTAATTTTTATTTTTTTTTCTATTGTATCTAATACAGTTGTGATATTTCAAAACCAAACTTATGAATTATTATATGAAGAAGGTCAAAACATTCAAGCAATAGGTAAGATAGTAAGTGAAAAAATAGAGAAAGAGTATTATAATTTATATCAAATAAAATTAATTCATATTAAAAGTCCTAAGTTATATATCCAAGTAAATAAAAACATAAAACTTGAATATGGAGATGAAGTGCAATTTCAAGGGAAATATAAAAAACCATCTGGACAAAGAAATTACCAGGGATATGATGATAAACAATATCTGAAAATTTTAAAAATAATAGGAAGAGTTAAAGTTAATCAAATACAAGTCCTTCGTAAAAGAGTAGCTAATCCAGTTTTACAAATAGCTAATTCGGTTCGTGAAACTATAAAACACAAAATAGAAATTATTTTTGATGACGATAAAGCAGATATTTTAAAAGGATTATTATTAGGAGAAACAGAACAGATAGAAGAAGATATAAAAGAAGGTTTTAAAATAGCTAATATTTCTCATATTTTAGCTATATCTGGTATGCATATTAGTTATTTAATTATAGGGATTCAAATTGCTTTTGAAAAACGAATAGGAAAAAGAAAAACTAGAATTATGACAATTATTTTGCTAATAATCTATACTTTTATTACAGGATTTTCACCATCTGTGATAAGAGCTGTTAGTATGCAAATTGTAGCAATTAGTAGTAAAATTTTGTATCGAAAAAATGATTTAATTAATAGTCTTGCTATTTCTTTGCTTGGAACTTTGATCTATCATCCATTTTTAATTTTACATGTGGGATTGCAATTATCTTATTTAGGAACAATAGGAATTTTTTTATTAAAACCTAACCTTTCTAAAATTCTTGATTCTATTTTTACAAATAAAAAGAAATTAAAAGAAAAAAGTAAATTGGTAGAAAAAATAAAAGAAATGTTAGCTGTTAGTTTATCTGCTCAAATTATGATTTTACCAATTATGTTGTATCATTTTAATATCATTGGAATTTATTTTTTAGTAACAAATTTATTAGTTGGTTTTATAATTGGACCTATTCTTATCTTAACGTTTTTTTGTATTCTTTTTTCTGTCTTAATTCTTCCTATTGGTAAGTTATTTTCTATATTTATTAATTTAGGACTAGATGGTTTATTTTTTATTACTAAAATTGAGGTTCTACCATTTTCTAAAATTTATTTTTCAACACCTAATTGGATTGCTATTGTTTTATATTTTATAGGAATTTTATTTGCTAATTTTATATATAAAATTTATCACACAAAAAATGGAAATGTAACTTATAAAAGAATTAAAAATTTAATTGCTTTATTTTTTTATAAATGGTGCCAAAAAAAGAAAAAATATATACAAGTAATTTTTATTAGTTTAGTTGTTATTATTTTATTATCTAATATGCCTAAAAATTTAAAAGTATATTTTGTAGATGTAGGTCAAGGAGATTGTACTTTTGTAATAACGCCACAAAATAAAACTGTCTTAATAGATGGAGGAGGAAGTTTGACAAAAGAATTTAATGTTGGTAAAAAGATATTAATACCTTATTTATTTGACAGAGGATATACTTCAATTGATTATGTGATGATTAGTCATTTTGATCAAGATCATGTACGGTGGTATTATGGAGGTTTTAAATGAATTAAATGTAAAAAATGTTATAATTGGTAAACAGTTTGAAAATTCAGAAAATTATAAAGAATTTTTTAAAATAGTAAAAGAAAAAGGAATAGAAGTAAATATAGTAGAAGCGGGAGAAAAAATTAAGATTGAAAAAAATTTATATTTTGATATTTTATGGCCAGATAGTTCACAATTAGTAAAAGAAAATGCTATAAATAATAATGCGTTGGTATGTAAGTTAAATTATAAAAATTTTACAATGCTTTTTACAGGAGATATCGAAGAAACAGCAGAAAAAATTTTAGTTAATAAATATAAAAATACAGAATACTTAAAATCAATTATTTTGAAAGTAGCACACCATGGATCTAAAACATCTTCTACAGAGGAATTTTTAAAATTAGTACAATCTAAAATTGCTTTAATAGGAGTGGGAGAAAATAATAATTTTGGACATCCGAACCAAGAAATATTAGAAAGACTAAAAAGATACGGTATTAAAACTTTTAGAACAGATAAAAATGGAGAAATCAGGATAGAAGTAAATAATAATGAAAAAATAAAAATCAAGGAATTCCTAGTTAGTAGATAATTTTTTGCATAAATTTAACAAAATCTGTAAATACTAGTAAAAATATTAATTAAGAGGAGTTAAATTTATGAATAAAGTAATTGTTACTATGATAGCTATTGTTGTAGTCATAGGAGCTATTATTACAGCTATAGCAATATTTGGATTTGATCAAAAACAAGAAGTTCCAAATGTGGTAACTCAAATGTCAGAGGAAGAAATTTTAGATGATTGTACAGATGAATATGAAGTATTAAAAGAACAAATGATAAAAGCAAATAGTCAAGAAGAAACTTTATCTCCTAATTGTTCCCTTACTATGGAAACTCATTATTTAAAATGTGGGCATACGACTAGTAAATATTCTGATTTACCAAGTGCTTTAGTAAATTTAACTAAAGAGGAATTACAAAAGCAATATCCAGAATGTGAAATTAAGAGTTTTGCCAGTAATGAAGTTATTTTATATCAAGAGAAAGAAGGAGAATGTAATGAGCATTATTTAGTAAAAAATAAAGATGGAATGGTTGCTATTTATCAAATTTTGGAAGATGGTAGCCAAATAGAACAAGAAATAACAGGAGTTTCTATAGAATATTTACCAGAAACGGATAAAATTAATATGCAAAATGGAATAAGGGTGAATGGAAAACAAAATTTAAATCAATTAATTGAAGATTTTGAGTAGGATTTCTAAAGGAAAAGAAGGTGTACTATTACACCTTCTTTTTCTTTTTTTCTTTTTTATCTATTGTAACTTCTTTTTTTAAATCTTGCTTATCAATAAACCCTTTTTGATATAAATCTTTCACATACATAATTAAAGAAAAAATAGTAGCAATTAAAGCTAATGTATATAATCCTAAATCAAGGTGTTTCCAAGCATTAGTTAACTTATATTGTTCTAATATAAAAGAAACTACAATAGCAATGTAGAATAGCACAGTAGCAAGTTTTCCATACCATTTACTATAAACAACAACATCTTTTCCATAAAGGAAAGAGGCGCCACAAATCATAATAAATTCTTTTAATAAAACAATTAGTAAAATCCAAATTGGAATAATATGTACTAGTACAAGAGAAGCTAGAGTTGATATTTGTGTTAATTTATCAGCCAAAGGATCCATTAATTTTCCAAAGTTAGAAATGAAATTAAATTTTCTAGCAATAAAACCATCTGCTATGTCTGTTAAACCAGAAATTGTAAAGAAAATAAAGGCTAATAAATAATTACCTGCAAAAATATAAAATACAATTAATGGAATTAATAAAAATCGAATGACTGTTAAAATATTTGGTATGTGTTTTAACATATTTTTCTCCTATTTTATTTCAAAATTTAGTTTTTGATTTTTTAAATCTATTATAACGGTTTTTCCGTCTACAAGTTCACTTTTTAAAATCATTTCAGAAAGTTCATCATCTATATATCGTTGAATAGCTCTTCTTAAAGGTCTTGCACCAAATTTTATATCGGTGCCGTGTTCTAAAATATAATTTTTTGCTCTTCTTGTTATTTCCATTTCAATATCTTTGTCCTTTAGAGCATTTATAGTATCTTTTAGCATTAAATCAATAATTTGTATCAATTGTTCTTGTGTTAAAGAATCAAATGTTACTATTTCATCTACTCGATTTAAAAATTCAGGACGAAAGACATCTTTTAGGCTATCTAAAATTTTATTTTTATTAATAGTTTGACCACCAAAACCAATAGAATTATTATTTAGATTAGAACCAGCATTAGAAGTCATGATAATAATAGTATTGGCAAAGCTAACAGAATTTCCTTGACTATCTGTTAATTTTCCATCATCTAATACTTGAAGTAATATATTAAATACGTCAGGATGAGCTTTTTCAATTTCATCTAATAAAATAATAGAATATGGTTTTCTTTTTACTTTATCTGTTAATTGACCAGCATCATCATAACCAACATATCCAGGAGGTGCTCCAATTAATTTAGAAGTGGAATGACTTTCCATGTATTCTGACATATCAATTCTGATAATGGCATCTTCACTGCCAAACATTTCATAGGCCAAACTTTTAGCAAGTTCTGTTTTACCAACACCAGTTGGACCTACAAAGATAAAAGAAGGTGGTCTTTTAGAACTTTGAAGTCCAGCACGATTTCTTCTAATTGCTCTTGCAACACTACTAACGGCTTCTTCTTGTCCAATAATTCTTTTATGAAGGTTAGTTTCCAAGTTTAATAGCTTTTGCGTTTCTGCTTCTGTTATTTTTTTAACAGGTATTTTGGTCCAACTTTCAATTACGTTAGCAATATCTTGAATAGTAATTTGTTTTAACTTCATTTTACTATTTAATTTATCAATTTCTTCGATTAATTGACATTCACGTGTTTTTAAGTCAGCAGCTTTTTGATAATCTTCAGTAGAATCAGCTGCAATAACTTCTTCTTTTTCAATTTGTACTTGATTTAGTTCTTGTTTTAACATTTCTAACTGATATAAATCTTTATTTTCCAAATTAATTCTCGAACAAGCTTCATCCAAAATATCAATTGCTTTATCTGGTAAGAATCGATCGTGAATATATTTTTCAGACATAATAACAGCTCCACGAATGACATCAGAAGAAATTTTTACTTTATGATATTCCTCATAATATTTTTTTATTCCTTCCAAAATACCAATAGAATCATCAATATTTGGTTCTTCCACTAATACTTGTTGAAATCTTCTTTCTAGAGCAGAATCTTTTTCAATGTATTTTCTATATTCTTTTAAAGTTGTTGTACCAATTAATTGAATTTCTCCATTTGATAAGGCTGGTTTTAGAATATTAGCAGCATTCATAGAATGCTCACCATCTCCTGCACCAATGATATTATGAATCTCATCGATTACTAAAATAATATTGCCATATTCTTTACATTCATCGATAATTCCTTTCATTCTGGATTCGAATTGTCCTCTAAATTGAGTACCCGCAATAACAGCTGTCATATCTAATAAATAAACTTCTTTATTCAAAAGTTTAGCAGGAACATTTTGATTAGCAATTTTAATTGCTAATCCTTGAGCAATAGCTGTTTTACCAACACCAGGTTCACCGATAAGACAAGGATTATTTTTAGAACGTCTATTTAAAATTTGAATAATTCTTTGAATTTCTTTGTCTCTACCAATTATCATATCTAATTCGTTATTTTTAGCTTTATTGGTTAAATTTGTTCCAAATGTATCTAAAAATTTTTTCTTTTTACTTTGTTTAATATTTTTCTTTTTCTCTACTTTTACTTTTTTTCTGCTATTAATTGGTTCTTCTTGTTCTTCTTTATTTTTGTGGTTTTGACCATTGAACATGCTTGAAAAAAGCGAACCAAGTGGAATGGCTGCACCAGCAATTTTAGGAGATTCATCGTCTCCATTTGGATCTGTATTTTCAAAAGTGATAGCACCTTCTATATTTCCTATATCTTCTAAATTCATATTTTCTGCTAAATCTTTAAAAATGCTTTCAAATTGTTTGGTCATGTCGGATAAATTTACTTTATCTTTTGATAAAATGTCATTCTGTTTTGCTAAAACTTCATTGGGATTAATTCCTTTTTTCTTAGCACAATCATAGCAATATCCTTCCATGGATTCTTTACCATTTTCTATTTTTTTATAAAAAAGTATGGCTGGGTTTTGTTTACATTCTGAACATAACATATATTTTAAATTCCTCATTTCTATATATATAATCTATACTATCATAACGCAAAAATGTGAAATAGTCAATATTTAGTAAAATCATTCTTGATAAATTATAAAAATAGTGTTATAATAAAAAAAATTAAAAGTTAAGGAGATTATAAACTAAAGATGAATGTAATGTTACCAAATGAAGAAAAAATGAAATGGAAACGATTAATAATATACGTTACAATTATGGTAATATGTATAATAGCTGTAATTATAGCGTTTTATGTTCAGTTTTATGCGAGAATTGATTTTGGAACTTTGATGGGAATTTACTCAAATAAATATGGAGATAAATCAGAAGATCAAATACAAATATTAAAGGCAGAATTTGATGAAATTTTTACAAATAATATAGAAAACGAAGAAGGACAAGATAGTAAAAAGAAAGAAAAAGATAAACCATTAATTTATACAGAGTTATCCAAAAAAGAGAGTAAAGTAAATTCTTATGATGTAGAAGTATACATTCCACATATTAATATCGATAGTGAAATAATAGATGCTTATAATCAAGAAATAGAAGAAGTATTTGCAAACAAAACAGAAAGTATTTTAAAAAGTGAAAATCAAAATTCTATTTATACAGTAGAATATGTGGCAAATGTAGAATATGATATTTTATCACTAATGATTAGATCAAATTTAAAAGAAGGTTCTAGTGCACAAAGAGTTATTATTCAAACATATAATTATGATTTAAGAAATAATAAAGAAATTTCATTAGAAGAAGTACTTAAAGTAAAAAATATTAATATATCACAAACTCAAGAAAAAATTAATAGCGAAATTGAATCAGCACAGAGAAAAGTACAAGAATTAAAAGATTTAGGTTATAATATTTATAGTAGAAATCTTTCTAATGAAATATATCAAATAGAAAACTCGAAAGAATTTTATTTAACAGATCAAACCTTATATATTGTATATGCTTATGGCAATGATACTTTTACTAGTGAAATGGATTTAATTGTTATTTAATAAAATAAAAAATGAAAAACGCTTTAGTTTTTAAACTAAAGCGTTTTGAAAATAAAAGGGGATGTTTTTTCTTTTAAATCAGAATTGATTTAAATGATTATATTAATATTTTATCAACTGAATTTGTTCATTGTGTGAATGAATAGTGAATATTCAAAATTTTTTATAAGTTCACTATTATGGTTGTTCACCTAAAGTAATAGTTAATTCTTTCTCTTGTTTTTCTCTATTTACTTTTATTTTCATTTGATCTCCTATTTGATGAGAATTTTTAATTGCATTTAATTCATCCATGGAAGTTACTTTTTTACCATCTGCTTCAATGATTACGTCTCCTATTTTAATACCAGCTTTTTCTCCAGCAGAGAAATCATCTACTGATTTTACATAGATACCAACAACTAAATTGTTAGCTTTTGCTGTTTGTTCATTCAAATCCATACCAGATATTCCAATATATGGTCTTTTTACTTTACTATATTGAATTAATTGAGAAGTAATATCTGTTGTAGAATTAATTGGAATAGCAAATCCCATTCCTTCAATTCCAGTCCCAGAAAGTTTTAAAGTATTAATACCAATGACTTTTCCTTCTCCATTAACTAAAGCACCACCACTATTACCAGAATTGATAGCAGCATCAGTTTGAATTAAAGTAAATTTTTTACCATCTGTATCTGTTACTTCCCTGTTAACAGCACTAATTACGCCACAAGTAATGCTACTTTGTAATCCTAAAGGGTTACCAACAGCCATAGCAAATTCTCCTACTTTGATATTGTCTGAATCAGCAAATTCTGCTTTAGAAAGTCCTGTTTTTTCAATTTTGATAACAGCTAAATCAGTTTGCTCATCTTTTCCAACTATTTTTGCCTCATATTGGGTTTCATCATTAAATAATGTAACTGTTACTTTGGTAGCTTCTGAAACTTCATAATAGGATTCAGAAGAAGAAGTAGAAACGATATGATTATTGGTTAAAATATAGCCATCTTCACTAATGATAATACCAGATCCACTAGCAGTAGCAGTAGTCAATGTAGTCTGTCGACCAAACATAGAAAGTAGAGAATTAACATTATATTCTACTTTAATTCCTACAATAGATGGTAAAATCTTATTAGCAGCATAAACAGCAGTATCTGAATAATTAGAAAGAGAAGTTTGTGATACATATCCTGAATTTTCAGATTTTGCATTAGAGGTGGAGTTAGAATTGATGTTTAATAATTGAGCACGAATAGAAGGAATACCAAAACAGGTTCCCAGTACTACAGCACATCCTACTACACCGCTTAAAAATGGCAATAAGACGTTTTTTCCAAATCCAGATTTTGTTTTAACAGTAGATTCGTTTTGATAGATATTTTTATAAGTGTTTGGATTTTGTACAGTTTTAAAATTAGAAACGGTTTGTTCTTTGTTTTCTTTTTCGTCCATTTTAGACCTCCTAAAAATTTATTTGTTACTATAATAACCTATTATACGGTAATAATACAATAGGTTTGTGAAAATTGTGTGAAAAAAAGTTGTTTTTTATATTGAAAATATTAAGATAAAAATATATAATGTAAAAAAATAAGAAGCAAAGGATGATAAAAAATGAATACAAATTATAAAAAAAATAATAAAGGTGTAACGCTAATCATTTTATCAATTATGATTATTGTCCTATTAATTTTAGCAGGAATTTCAATTAATACTGGTATGGATATGATAAAAACAACAAAATTAGAAGAATTAAGAACAAATATGCTATTAATAGAGGCAAAGGCTAAAGAGTACGTAGAGAATGCAAATTTTAAATTAGGAATTAAAGAAGAAGAAAAAACACAAAAAATAGAGATTGCAAAAAAAGAATTAAAAGGAGAACCTATTGATAAGCCTGATTATGTTATATCTGAAAATAGCGGAAGTTTTGTTTATTATTATAAATTAACAACTGAACAATTACAAGAGATGGGTATTATGAATGTAAAATCGGATTCAGAAAATGGAGAATATATTGTTGAATATGATATTAATCAAGCAGAAGTGGAAGTATATAATTCAAAAGGAATTGAAAGCCAAAATCAAACGTATTATTCTTTAAAAGAAATTGAAAAATTAAGTGTATAGGGTAATAAAGATGAAAGAAAAAGAACAAAAACGTTTAAGTCAATTAAAAGAAATGGAAAAAGGTTTATATAATAAGGAAATTCAAAAAATTTGTGGAATAGATGAAGCAGGTAGAGGACCTTTAGCAGGTCCAGTAGTCATAGCAGGAGTTATTATGCCACCAAATTCGATGATAGAAGGAGTTAATGATTCAAAAAAAGTTTCTGAAAAGAAAAGAGAAAAATTATATGATCTGATTTTAGAAGAAGCCATTAGTTATTCAGTTGCTATTATTGGAGAAGATGTCATTGATGAAATTAATATTTTAAGAGCAACAAAACAAGGAGTTACTAAAGTGGTAGAAGATTTAGAAATAAAACCAGATTTTATTTTAGTAGACGCACTAACACAAATTGATACTAAAAAAATACCTTATTATTCTATTATAAAGGGAGATGCTAAATGCTATAGTATAGCAGCAGCTTCTATTATTGCCAAAGTAACAAGAGATAGAATTATGAGACAGTGGGAGGATGTTTATCCTCAATATGGTTTTGCTACTCATAAGGGGTATGGAACAGCTAGACACATAGCAGCTATTAAAGAATATGGTTTATGTCCAATTCATAGAAGAAGTTTTACCAAAAATTTTATATAAAAGGGAAGAATTTTATGAATATATTAGAAATTATAGCCAAAAAAAGAGACTCTTATGAGTTAAATAAAGAAGAAATTGAGTATTTTATAGATAGTTATACAAAGGGAGAAGTAACAGATTACCAGGCAGCAGCTTTGGTAATGGCAATTTACTTAAATGGAATGACTTATCAAGAAACAACTTATTTGACTTTGGCCATGGCACATTCAGGAGAAATTCTAGACTTATCCCCATTAGGAGAAATAATTGTGGATAAACATTCTACAGGAGGGGTAGGAGATAAAGTATCTTTAATTCTTTTACCATTAGTTAGTTCTCTTCGGGATACCTGTTGCTAAAATGTCAGGAAGAGGATTAGGTTTTACAGGAGGAACAGTAGATAAGCTAGAATCTATCCCAGGATATCAAACAAAAATTAGTATGGATCAATTCATAAAAAATGTAAAAAATATTGGAATTAGTATGATTTCACAAACTTTAAATTTAGTACCAGCTGATAAAAAATTATATGCTTTACGTGACAGTATTTCTTGTGTGGAAAGCATACCATTAATTGCTTCTAGTATTATGAGCAAGAAGATAGCAAGTGGAGCACAAAAAATTGTATTAGATGTAACAGTTGGAAAAGGTGCTTTTATGAATAATTTAGAACAAGCTAGAGTTTTATCCAATACCATGATTGAAATAGGAAAAATAGTAGGAAAACAAACAGTTTGTGTTTTAACAAATATGAATGAACCTTTAGGATATTCAATAGGAAATACATTAGAGGTAATAGAAGCAGTTCAATTTTTAAAAGGAAATATGCCAGAAGATTTAAAACAAGTTGTATTAGAACTTGGTGGTTATATGATTCAATTAGCTGGAAGAGGTGATGATATCGAAAAAAATAAAGTAAAATTGTTAGAAAATATAAAAAATGGAAAGGCATATGATAAATTTCTTGAACTTGTTCAAAATCAAGGAGGAGACATTACATATTTACAGGATTTAAATAAACTACCAAAAGCCAATTATATAGAACCAATATATAGCATAAAAGAAGGATATATTAAAGAAATTAATAGTAAAGAAATTGGAAAACTAAGTTGTATGTTAGGAGCAGGTAGAAACAAAAAAGAAGATAGTATTGATTCATCTGTGGGAATTGTATTAAATAAAAAAGTTACTGATTTTGTTCAAAAAAACGAGCCATTAGCTTACATACATGCTAATAATGAAGAAAAATTAGAAGAAGTTAAAAAGATTTTAAAAGATGTAATTCTAATTGAAGGAGAAAAACCATCTAAAGAAAAGACAATTTTGGAAATTCTTTCTTAAATAGAATTGAAAAATTAGTTTTATATGATATAATAAGAAAAGAAATCACAGAAAGGATTGAAAGAAAATGAAGGAAAATAAAACAAAAGTAAAAAAACAAAAAAGACCACTTGATAAAGGACAAATATTTGTCAAGATTATGGCTGCTATTTTAGCTGTTTTAATGGTAGCAGGAACAGGAATAACTCTAGTTTATGCTTTATTAATGGGATAAAAAGGAGAAATCAATGGTAATAAATTTAGGAATGAATTGGGAAAATTTTTATAGAGATAATATTATGTCTTATATTAAATCTTTACAACAAAACCCATTTGAACTAGTAACACTAATATTAGATTTAATAATTGTTATCTTTTTATTATATTGTTTTTTTAAAGTAGTAAAAGGCTCTAGAGCATGGCAATTGATTAAAGGGATTGTGCTATTAATTTTAGCTACTTGGATAAGCGGTTTATTAAATTTGAAAATTTTAAATTGGATTTTAACAGGTATTATGAATTTAGGAGTTATTGCAATTATTGTTATTTTCCAACCAGAATTAAGAAGAGCACTAGAACAATTAGGAACCAATAAATTAACACGATTTTTTGGAATTGATAAAGATGTTTCAACGAAAACAAAAGAAGATATTTATAAAGTTGTAATTGCTGCAACCGAATTATCTAAAGCAAAAGTAGGTGCTTTAATTGTATTTGAAAGAGACATTAAAATACAAGACATTATAGCAACAGGAATACCAATGGAGGCGGAAGTATCTCCTCAATTGTTAGTTAATATTTTTGAACCAAAAACACCATTGCATGATGGAGCAGTTATTTTATCTGGTAATAAAATTGCAGCAGCAGCATGTGTCTTACCATTGGCAGATGATAAAGATATTGCTAAAGAATTAGGAACAAGGCATAGAGCAGCCATTGGTATATCTAAAGAGTCAGATAGTATTGTAGTAATAGTTTCAGAAGAAACTGGAAAAATATCTGTAGCAAAAGATGGAACTTTAATTGCAGATGTTAGAGAAGATGTGTTAAAAAAGATTTTAATTAGTAATATTGTGACTAAAAGATTTACAGCTGAAAAAAAGGAAAGGAAAAATCATCTAAAAGAAATTAGAGAAAATATAAAAAAGGAAAAAAAGCAAGAAAAACAAGAGAAACAAGAAGAACAAGAAGAAAGTAAATAAAGTCGCTTAAAATTAGCGACTTTTGTTATAGGTGATAATATGAGAAATATAAAATTAGTAATTGAATATGATGGAAAAGAGTTTCATGGATGGCAAAGGCAACCAAATAAATTAAACATACAAGGAACTATCGAGGAAGCAATCAAACAAATTACAGGGGAAGAGGTAGAACTTTTGGCATCTGGTAGAACGGATAGCCGGAGTACATGCACTTCGGACAAGTAGCAAATTTTACAACTAATTCTACTATACCCATTGAAAAATTTGCGCTAGCCATTAATAGTAATTTAAAAAAATCGATTGTTATACATTCAGCAGAAGAAGTAGATGAAAAATTTCATAGTAGACTTACTTGCAAGAAAAAAACATATCGCTATGTTATTAATTATTCTAATATGCCAAGTGCTATTTATCGAAATTTAGAAACGCATATTCCAATGAAATTAGATATTCATAAAATGAAAAAAGCTATTTCTTATTTTGAAGGAGAACATGATTTTAAAGCTTTTAAAGCAAGTGGAACAAGTTCAAAAAGTAGTGTAAGAACAATTTATCATGCTAATATTATAGAAAAAGAAAATAATCGAATTTGGATTGAATTAACAGGAAACGGATTTTTATATAATATGGTAAGAATTATTTGTCGGAACTTTAATAGAAGTTGGATTAGGAAATATTGAGCCAGAAATGATTCCCAATATTATAGAGTCTAAAGATAGACAAAAAGCAGGGAAAACATTACCACCACAAGGATTATATTTAGTGAAAGTAGAATATTAAATTAATAAAAGAACCAAATAAAGTAAAGTGTCATAAAATATAGTAAAAAAGAAAGGACGGAGAGATATGAACACTTTACTTATATTTTTTGCCTTGCCAATTGCTGTGGTTATTATTTCGATTGCTTTGCAGAAAATACTAAAAAACCCTTTACTTGTTGCTGCTATTATATTTGCTATTTTTTTAATTGTAACCTTTGTTGTAAATGATTTAAACTTTTTAGTAGCTGCTATTGGATATACAATACTTAGTTTTATTACGGCTTTTTTCACATATCTTGTTTGCCAATTTTTACGAGACCAAATGCTACCAAATAATTCTTGTTGTTGTAATAATAATGAAAATAATTTAACAACAATTTCTAATAATCAGGGGCAAGTAAATAATAGAACAGGATGCAATCAAAATAATAATAATAATAATGGCATTAGCTATCAAATTACAAGTGAAAATGGGGTAACAGCAAGAATTAGCGTAATTCCTAATGTAACAAACAATAGTAATGGAATAGACCAAAATACTAATGGATGTTGTAGAAGAAGATAACAAAAATAGAAGGAACTAACCTTCTATTTTTTGTTTTTCTTGAAAAAATGAAAAATATATGATATGATAGAAAAACAAAAGAAGAGGAGAAAAATATGTTAGAAGTATTGTTAGAGGCAATAATAGATAGTATAAAATTATTACCATTTTTGTTTGTTACATATTGGATAATGGAGTACATAGAACATAAGACAAAAGATAAAACTAGAGAGGCAATTAAAAAATCTGGTAAATATGGACCTTTAATTGGAAGTATATTGGGAATATTTCCACAATGTGGTTTTTCTGTATCAGCTACAAATTTGTATGCAGCAAGAGTTATTACAGTAGGAACTTTAATTGCAGTTTATCTTTCTACATCAGATGAAATGTTACCTATTTTTTTATCAGAAGCTGTTCCAATTAGTACTGTACTCATTGTATTGGGAATCAAATTAGTAGTAGGGATAGTATTTGGATTTTTTATCGATTTGGTAATGAGATTAAGACATAAGGACGAAAATGAAGAAAAAATCATAGATTTATGTGAAAAAGAACATTGCCATTGTGAGCATGGAATTGTTAAATCAGCTTTAAAACATACAATTAGCATTTTTTTATTTATATTTGTTATTACTTTATTAATAAATTTATTGATGCATTTTATTGGAGAAGAAGCAATTGCTCAATTTTTACAAAACAAACCAATATTGGGGCCAATAATAACTGGAATCATAGGACTTATTCCAAATTGTGCGGCATCTGTTATATTGACACAAATGTATTTAGAACATGTCATATCTTTTTCTGCTATGATTTCGGGTTTATTAGTAGGTTCAGGAGTTGGTTTAGCTGTATTATTTAAAACCAATAAAGGAATTAAACAAAATATAAAAATAGTAATATTATTATATAGCATAGGTGTATCAGTAGGAATTTTGATACAATTTATAGGAATAAACTTATAAAAAAACTAAGTAGCAAAGTTTGCTACTTAATTTTTTTATTGATTTGGATTTCCTTTTTTTAAATTAACGACTATAGCATCTTGATTATCAAATAAATATTTAGAATCAGATATATCCGTTTGAATAGGGTTAAATTCATTATTTTCATCCATAAAATTAATATTTTTTAAATCTAATTTTTTTCTTGTATTATTATCATCTTCCGTTGCAGTGGTAACCCCATCAGAATATTTCCCAAAGTCGTAATGTTTAATATTTTGAGGTTCCTTGTATCTAGACTCTAAGTATTGGAAATTTCCAGGTCCGCACATTGCTTTTCCATCTTCGCCTCTAATTTTATAAGCACATTGAGTTTGCTTTAATTTTTGAAGTTTTCCAGGTTTTAATGTAGGAACCCATGCCCATTTTACATTTCCATATTTTGGATCATATTCTATTTTTTCTGTATCAATACTATTGGTATAGGTCCACTCTCTATGGCTACCAAATTCTTTTGACCACCATTCACATTCATCCCATTCAGCATTTCCTGTAAAGATTTTATTAGCACAGTTAGATAATATAACAGATCTGTAATTTTCTTTTTGACCATGAAGTTCTAATTGTGAAATACTTTGAATAGATATTGTTGGAGCTACTTTAAATTTCCTATATAAAGTAAACATTGGCTCAGTTGCTCTACAAATAAAATCAGCAAATTCATCAACATATAAGAAATGAGGAATACGAGTACTTTCATTTCCAGGCCTTCTTAAAACAGCATCTTGCATAGATATTAGGAAGAATAAACCAAAAGCTTTATGGCCAGCAGCTCCTAAATCTCCACGCCTTGTACAAATAAATGTCATTTTTCCACTTTCTAATAATTCGTCAAAGTTTACATTATTATGCCTGTTACATAAAATTTGTTTAACACCAGGAATTCTTAATAAATTATCTAATTGACTAACCGCTGTATAAATATATTTTTCAACTTCATGTTTACCTGGTGCATCTTGATAAAAGTATTTTTTAAAATAAGTAATTTGAACAGAATATTTTTCTTTTAACTCTTCATCATGTGCCATAATTTCACACATTTTTTCAATTAATTCAAAATTGGTAAATAATTTTAGTAAATCTTCCATATTAGGAAGGGCACCATCATTCATTCTTGGATATATTTCTTTTAATAAAATAGCAACATTTTCAATTGCTTGAGTAGAAACATCTTCTCGATATGCTTCTTCTGGATCATCATGTGTTGCAACAAACATTGCTTTTAATACAGAAGATATAGTAACTGCAATTTTAGAAGGTTCTTCATATATAAAAGGATTTAAACCAATTGAATTATTATTAGATGGATCTATAATATCATATTCAATTCCGAAATTTTTACAAACATCTGTCATATGATTAATTACTTCATCATCAGGAGCCATCAAAGTAAGTCCTAAATTTCGATAAACAGTTTCTCCATTTATAGTACCTAAAATCATTTTCTTTAAATAAGTGTTAAATAAATTTTCTTTTCCTGCCAAAGGTGTTAGCATATTTAAGTTAAAGTTTTTATTTAAATAATCATTATCATAAGGTCTATTTAAAGTAGCAATTTTTGTTTTTAGTGCTGTAAATCCTAATTCTTTAGAAGCCTCACGGAAGAAATATTTTCTTTCAATATCTTTGGCCATTAAAGGCTCATAAACTAAAGAAGTTTTTCCACTTCCTGAACCACCACAGACAAGTAATGATTGATATCTAGAAGATTCAGGCATAACTACTTTTTTATGATATTCATCATTGATACAAATATATACTTCGCAAGTATAAGGACCATGTCCTTCTTTTTTATCTGCTAAATTAATACCACGATAATCCCAAATGGAACGTGTTTTAAGAGGGTCATCTCTAACTGTAAAGTAAACCCATTTAAAAAATGGATAGAAAGTAACTAGTGGTAAGTATAAAGAAATACTAACAAAAGCCGGAGTTACTAAATCAGAGAATCCTGTAATTAATTCTGTATAGTTTGGAACAGATAATAATAATAGCCAAGCTCCCATATTTAGCCATTGTGTAAACATAGATATTGCGATAATGTATAGACCTGTTACATAAACATAAAATAAAGTTATTTTATAGGCTTTCGTTTTTACAAATTTAGATTGAGCAGAAAATGCAAATGCAAAAGCTGGACAAGCTAATGCTAAAGCATAAGTAAAAGGTCCCCAGTAAGAATAAGAAACACCAGTAAATATCATGAGTAACATTTCTACAATTCTATCAACTACTAAATAAGCAGAAACGAGAGTTAATACATAGGTAGCAAAAGTATTTCTATCTGTATTTAATTTCTTTAAAAATTTGTCGATGTATTTCATTCAAAAAAATCCTTTCTCAAAATTATAATCCTACATATATATTATCCTATAAAATTACGAAAAAAACAAGAGGTTTAGGCAAATTAATATTAATTTTGTGAATAAAAGTTTAAAATATGAATATAATAAGTAGAAATCAAATAAGAGGGGATTGTCTATGCAAAATGAGCATTATGTAAGAGAAAGTATGATTGTAGAAAAAACAGAAATGGAAAAAGAAATAGAATTGCTTAAAACTATCATAAAAACAAGAGAAGAATTAAAAATTGCTAATCGAAATTTTGAATACGCCAAAGAGGATTTAGTAGATTATTATACTTATCAAATAAAGGCAAATCAGGCTAAATTAGATTATCTAATTAAGCTTGCTAAAACAAAAGGGATAGAAGTAGACATGATTGATGATATAAAATTAAGTTTATGGGATGAAGAAGTTCGGCTAAAGAAAAGTAATATTTGTCCAACTTTTAACATAGAAATGGTAATAAGAAATTATTACTATTTTTTATTTTGTTGGAGTTGAGAAAATAATGGATATTAATATCATTACATATTTAGCTTGTATTTGTTTTATTTTTATTTTTGGAAGAATTTTTATTTTGCCACTTAAAAAAATATTAAAATTAGTCTTTAATTCAATTATAGGTGGCATTTTAATTTATGTTATTAATTTAATAGGCTCTACTTTTGGATTTCATATTGGTTTAAATTTTTTTACAAGTATATTAATACGGATTACTAGGATTACCAGGTGTTGTTTGTTTGATAGTTGTAAAATTACTAATTGGATAGCAAGTGTATTAATCAATTTAAAAGAGGGTTTCGTTTTTTAAACAAACCCTCTTTGTAATACATATATTTATTATTCTACCGTAACAGATTTAGCAAGATTTCTTGGTTTATCTACATCTAATCCTTTTTCCTTTGAAATATAATAAGAAAATAATTGCAAAGGAATGATAGATAAAATCGGAGAAATAAGCGGTGTCGTTTCTGGAATTTTAACGGTTATATCAAACATAGATTCATCAATATTTTGATTGGTAATAACTAATGTTTTAGCTCCTCGTGTAATAACCTCTTGAATGTTACTAACAGTTTTTTCTACTAAATTTGGATCTGTCATTATACTAATAACAGTAATTCCATTTTCTATTAGTGCAATTGGTCCATGTTTTAATTCTCCAGCTGCGTAACTTTCAGAATGAATATAAGAAATTTCCTTTAATTTTAAAGAACCTTCTCTTGCTACTGTTTCATCTATACCTCTACCTAAAAAGAAAATATCTTTTTCTAGATAAGTTTTTTTAGCAAAATCTTTCATAATGTCTGATAACTTTAATGTTTCTTCTATTTTTTTTGGTAATTCTATAATATCTTTTTTTAATTCAGTAATATAATTGTCATGATATCCTAGAGTTTCAGCAAAATAGATTGATAGAACAACCAATAATATAACTTGAGAAGTGTAAGCTTTTGTAGAAGCAACAGCTATTTCAGGACCAGCATGCGTAAAAATAGAATAATCAGCTTCTCTTGTAATAGAACTACCAATTACATTTGTAACAGCAATTGTTTTAGCTCCTTTTGCTTTTGATAATTTTAAGGCAGCTATTGTATCAGCTGTTTCTCCAGATTGCGATACAAAAATACATAAAGTTTTTTCATCAATAATTGGATTTCTATATCTAAATTCAGAAGCAATGTCAACTTCTGTTGAAATTTTACAAAGTTTTTCAATAGCATTTTTTCCGTACTAATCCAGCATGCATAGCAGTACCACAAGCTACAATATAGATTTTATTTAAATTAGATAAATATTCTTTTGTAAAATTTAATTCATCGAATTCACACTTATATTCATCATTTAATTTAGAACCAATAGTTTCTCTAATTGCATTTGGTTGCTCGTAAATTTCTTTTAGCATAAAATCATCAAAACCGTCTTTTTCAGCACTAGAAGCATTCCATTCAATGTTTTTGGTTTCTTTTTTAATAAGATTTAAGTTATTATCATAGAAATCTACATTATCTCTTGATAAAACAGCAAATTCTAAATCATTTAATAAATAAAAGTTTTTTGTAAAAGATAATATAGCTGGAATATCAGAAGAAATATAATTTTCATTTTCTCCTTTTCCAATAACTAAAGGACTATCTTTTCTAACTACAATCATATGGTCAGGATGATTTTTAGAAATTACTTCAATAGCAAAGCTTCCTTTTAAATCAGAGCAAGCACTTTTTACTGCTCTTAAAAATTTTAAATCATCTTGTTTATCGTCTTTTTTGTAATAATAATGAACTAAATTAGGAATTACCTCTGTATCTGTTTGAGAATAAAAGGTATAACCATGATTTGTTAAAAAAGTTTTTAATTCATTATAATTTTCTATAATTCCATTGTGAACTACACAAAATGTTTTACTATTATCCATATGAGGATGAGAGTTTTCTTTGGATGGTTTTCCATGAGTTGCCCATCTAGTATGAGCAATACCAATGGTACCAGTTAAGTCGTCAATTCCTTTTATATCATATAAATTTTTTACTCTTCCTTTATCTTTCATAACAGAAAGACCATCTTTTTCAATAGTTGAAATACCAGCAGAATCATATCCTCTGTATTCCAATCGAATTAACCCATTAATTAAAATAGGGCTTGCTTTTTGTGTTCCTATATAACCTACAATTCCACACATTTTTAAATCCTCCTAAAATTGATTTTGGAATTGAAAGCATGCAAATAAAAGCTTAAATCTATTAGTTTTTGTTATAATATTACTATTATTTTTTGGGTTAATAGTATGACCTTAAGCTAAAGCCACTAGAGCATCCGCCGAAAATTTCGATAACTCTAGACCTCGTCGACACAAAAATATGTGTTCAGGCGCTATTTAATTCTTAATAAAATAAACCTCCTCTCAAAAATATATTTTGCATTTCTTTCAACTTTACACTATTATATTACACTAAAAAACAAAAAGAAGCAAGTACTAACCAAGAAATTTAATAATTATTGAAATAATTTTTCATTTATTATATAATGAAAACGAAAAAGGGGGAGCCAATATGCAAAAAATAGGAATTGTTGTTGCTATGCAAGAAGAAAAAGAGGCAATTGAAAATATAATGACAGAAATACAAATAGAACAGATTTATAATTTAAGATTTTTGAAAGGAAAAATCCAAGGGAAAGAATGTGTTTTAGTAAAAAGTGGCGTAGGAAAGGTAAATGCAGCAAGAACAACTCAAGTTATGCTAGATAGATTTAATATACAATATGTTATTAATTTAGGAGCAGGAGCTTCTCTTAATAATAATTTAAATGTAGGAGATATATTAATTGGAAAACAAATAGTTCAGCACGATTTTGACATTACAGCTTTTGGACATAGTAAAGGTTATATAACAGGTATTGGAGATAGAATTAGTTGTAATCAAGAATTAATTCATGAATTTGATCAAATGATTCAATCAATTCCAGAAAGAAATTATCAAATTAAAATGGGAATAATTGCAACAGGAGATATTTTTATACAAGAAGTATGGATGAAAGATAAAATTCGTATTAAATTTAATGCTGATGTGATAGATATGGAATGTTCAGCTATTGCGCAAGTATGCTATTTAGATAGCGTTCCATTTATGGCAATTAGAAGTATTTCTGATACACCAGATGGAAAAAATGCAAGAATGTTTGACGAAAACTTAAAATTAGCTTCCAAGCGATGTGCTAATATTTTAAAAGAATTTTTGACATAAACAAACAAAGACTTGATTTTTGAGCTCTTTTATGTTATAATTATAAAGAATTGATAAAAAAGAAAGATATCAATACAAAGTTTATCTTTGAGGTGAAATATGAAAGAAAATATAAAAGTAATTGAAAAACATCAAACTAGAGAAAAAATGGCTAGTATTTTAGAAATGTGGAGGCGGATTTTGGAATCCAGATTCAGCAGATTTATCACAAGAGGAAACTATTTCTGCTGATAGCAAAATTTCAGATGAAGATAAAAAAGCATTAAAAAGAGCTTTAAAAGTGGCAGATAGTATTATCAAACCAACAGGTGGAGAATTATCAACATCTCGTCGTTTAGCTCGTAATAATTTGAGAACAAATGCAAAAGAGGATGCAAAAGCAGTTTTAAAAGAGAAACCAATAAAAATAAACACAAAAAATGCAAAAGCTGAAAAAGATATAGATAAAACTAGATAAAATACAAGAAATTTGATTTTCTTGTATTTTATTCTTGACAAATGGAAAAACTATCGCTATAATAAATAACGTCGCAAGAATATGGCGAAGTAGCTCAGTTGGCTAGAGCATTCGGTTCATACCCGAAGGGTCATGTGTTCGAATCACATCTTCGCT
>CANQZU010000019.1 GCA_947628415.1 uncultured Clostridia bacterium
TGTTCCCATCTTCTATCATTTTCTTCCCAACGTTTTTCATTCTGTTTCCATCTTTTATCATTTTCTTCCCAACGTTTTTCATTCTGCTCCCATCTTTTATCATTTTCTTCCCATCTTTGATTATTCTCTGTTCTAAATTCCCTCAACTCTTTTAAGATAACATTAACTGTTAAATTTTCTTCCATCTTTCTGTCTCCTTTCCATCATCTTTTTTTATTGGTATATCTATTACTTTATTTTATTATTTATCTATTACTCTTTTCATTTTATCTCTAACTTTTACTTCTTCTTTTGTTTCTTCATTAATCTTATCGCTAGTAATAAGATTTTGTTTTTAAATGTTTTATCCTTTTGATAAGGTTTCTATTGCTTCTGCATTATTTTTTCACCTCCTTTTAATTAAATTGATACGTAAAAATTTACTTTAATCTTGATGCTAGTCAATATTTAATCATAAGTTCTATTAGAAGTCAAGTAAAAAAACAGAAAAAAATAAATTTTCTGTTTTTCTTTAATTTATTAATTTACTTTACTAATCTTTCAGTCTCTTTTGCAATCATTAATTCTTCATTTGTTGGAATAACATATACTTTTACTTTTGATTCTGCTTTAGAAATCAATTTTTCTTCACTTCTTATTTGATTAGCTTCTAAATCTATTTGTACGCCCATAAAACTTAATTGCTCACAAATTCCTTTTCGAATGTTAATTTGATTTTCTCCGACTCCTCCAGTAAATACAATATAATCAATACCATTCATTGCTACAGCATATTTTGCAATAAAACTAGCTACAGCATATTTAAAATTATTCATAGCAATTCCAGCCGTTTCATCACCTTCGTTGGCTGCTAATTCAATTTCTCTAAAATCAGGTGCTAAACCAGAAATTCCTTGTACTCCTGATGCTTTGTTCAAAATTGTCTCCATTTGTTCTGGTGATAATTTTTCCTTTTTCATAAGGTATAATAAAATAGATGGATCTAAATCTCCACTTCTAGTTACCATAGGAATTCCACCAAGTGGTGTTAATCCCATACTAGTATCAACTGATTTTCCTCCTTCAATTGCACAAATACTAGAACCTTGCCCTAAATGACAAGTTACAATTTTCATATTTTCAATTGGTTTATTTTCTATTTCAGCTAATCTTTGTGAAACAAACATATGAGATGTTCCATGAAATCCATATTTTCTTACTCCATATTTTTTATAATATTCATAAGGAATTGGATAAATATATCGTTGCTTTGGAATAGATTGATGGAAAGCAGTATCAAATACTCCTACCATTGGTTTGTTAGGCATAACTTTTTTACATGCTTCAATTCCTAAAATACAAGCAGGATTATGCAATGGAGCTAAATCAGTACATTCTTTTAAAACTTCAATTACCTTATCATCAATAACAACAGATTCTGCAATTTTTTCTCCTCCATGAACCAATCGGTGTCCTATAGCATTAATTTCATCCAAGCTTTCAATTACTTTATATTCTGGATTTGTTAATTGTTCTAAAGCAAATTCAATTGCTTGAGTATGATTATATGCTGGATGATCAATTTTTATTTTTTCTCCGTTTACTTTATGGGTTATAAAAGCTTCTTTTTCCCCAATTCTTTCATATTTTCCGTGATGCTAATAGTTCTTCTTTTTCCATATTAATTAATTGGTACTTTAATGATGAACTACCACAATTTAATACTAATATCTTCATTTTTCTTCCTTTCTTTTGCCTTAAAATGTCTCGGCAACTCAATAAATTATTTTTTTATTAATTTCATAGTCTCTCTTGCTATCATTAATTCTTCATTTGTTGGTATGGTATAAATTTTTACTTTTGAATCTGGACTAGATATTTCTTTTTCTTCTCCTCTAACTTGATTTTTCTCATCATCAATTTTAACTCCTAAAAATTCTAGTTGTTGGCAAATAGCTTTTCTAGAAATAGATCCTTTTTCTCCTATTCCTGCTGTAAAAGTTAAAACATCAATTCCTCCCATCGCAACAGCACATTTTGCCACATAAGAAGCTGTTAAATAATGAAACACATCTAGTGATAATTGAGCATGATATCCACCTACTTGTGCTTCTACTTCAATGTCTCTCATATCAACTGATATACTTGATATGCCATAAAGTCCAGACTCTTTATTTAATATAAAATTCATATCATCTGCTGATAAGTTTTCTTTTTGCATTAGATATGTAAGAATAGATGGATCTAAATCCCCACTTCTACTTCCCATTGGAATTCCACCAAGTGGTGTCAATCCCATACTAGTTTCTACTGACTTTCCATTTTGAACGGCACATACACTACATCCTTGCCCTAAATGACAGTTTACAATTTTTAATTCATTTATATCTTTTCCCATAATCTCGCACACTCTTTGAGATACATATTGATGAGAAGTTCCATGAAATCCATATTTCCTTATTCCATACTTTTTATAATATTTATAAGGAATAGGATAAATATATTTTTCTTTTGATATTGTTTGATGAAATGCTGTATCAAATACAGCAACCATCTTCATATTTGGTACAATATTTTTACATGCTTCTATTCCTAATATACAAGCTGGATTATGTAATGGTGCTAAATCAGAACATTTTTTAATTTCCTCAATTACTTCATTTGTTATAATTACCGAATCATTAAATTTTTCTCCCCCATGAACAACTCGATGTCCAATTGCAGATAATTCATCTAAACTTTTAATTACACCATAATGATCATTTGTTAATCTATTTAATACAAAACTAATTGCTTGTTCATGATTTTTAGCTGGATGTTCAAATTTGTGACTCAATCCATTTACTTTATGTGTTAAAAAAGAATTTGGTTGTCCAATTCTTTCAAAATATCCTTTTGCTAGCATTTTTTCTGTTTCCATATCAATTACTTGATATTTTAATGATGAACTTCCGAGAATTTAAAACTAAAACTTTCATAAAATCTCCCTCTTTTTATTAAATTTATTGAGCTTGTACGGCAGTTATCGCAATTACTCCCGCAATATCTTTACTGCTACATCCTCTAGATAAATCATTAACTGGCTTACTAATTCCCTGACAAAGCGGTCCATATGCCTCTGCTTTTGCCAATCTTTGCACTAATTTGTAGCTAATATTTCCTGTATTTAAGTCTGGAAATACTAAAACATTTGCTTTACCCTTTAATGGGCTTTCTGGTGCCTTCATTGTTGCTACTTCTGGGATAATTGCAGCATCTAACTGCAATTCGCCATCTACTAAAATTGTAGAATCTTTTTCTTTAACTAATTTCGTTGCTTCAATTACTTTCTGTGTTAACTCTGATTTAGCACTTCCATATGTAGAATATGAAAGCATAGCTACTTTTGGTTCTTTTTTTACTAATTGGCTAAAGCTCTTGCTGGAAGAAATAGCAATTTCTGATAAACTTTCTGCATCTGGATTTTCGTTTAATCCACTATCAGCAAAAATAAATATTCCATTTTCTCCATAATTACAATCTGGTACTACCATAACAAAAAATGCTGAAACTAATTTAGTGTCTGGTGCTGTTTTTAAAATTTGCAATGCTGGTCTTAAAGTATCAGAAGTAGAATGAATTGCTCCTGACACTAAACCATCTGCTTTACCATCTTTTACCATTAACATTCCATAATATACAGGATTTTTTACTAACTCTATGGCTTGTTCTTTTGTCATTCCCTTATGTTTTCTTAATTCATATAATAAATTAGCATATGCTATGCTTTTTTCAGAAGTAGCCGGATCAATAATTTGAGCTCCGCTAATTTCTAAATGCTGTTCTTTTGCTTTTGTTCTTATCTTTTCTTCATTTCCAATCAAAACTATATTAGCATATTGCTCTTTTAATACTTGTCCGTGTTGCTTCTAAAATTCTAATATCTTCTGCTTCTGGAAGTACTATCGTTTTGATTTGTTCTTTAGCTCTTTGTTTTACCTCTTCAATAAATGTCATCTTTTTTTCTCCTTCAATAATTTTTGACAATTTCATTATATAAATAATTCTAAAAAAGCACAAGTATTTTTTCTTTATTCTATTATTTTTTTTATTGTTTCGTCTTGTCTTAATCTCCAAGATAAAAAATGATAAGCTTGTTTATCTTGTTTTAAAGCAATTAATGCTATTTCTTTATTATCTCTTAATCGATCACTAGCATACTTAATCGCTGTTCCTTTATTACAAATAGCTGTACTTACTACTTCTTCATCATCCCTTAATTCTTCTGATGCATAGTATAAAGCTTGTCCGTAATTTTTACAACTTTCTAAAATCACTTCTTTATCTGCCCTTAATATTTCAGATGCATAGCAAATTGTCCAAGGTGCTCCTTTTATGCCTAGCAAGACAATTTCTTTATCATTTTTTAATTCTTCACTTACAAATTCTAAACTTTCTGGATCTTGATTTAAAGCTGCTTTTACAACTTCTCTATCATTTTTTAATTCATCTGATAAAAATTCTAAAAATTTGCCCCTTTCTTTTACTGCTTTTAATCCATATTCTTTATTTTCTCTATACTTTATTACTTCTGCTTCTTCCATTTGTTTCACCTCTTAATTTAGCTTTACAAGCTTTTATTTTGATTCCTTGCTCAACAAACATTTTCTCATGTTCGGTTTCAATATTTTTTTCAAATATTGGTTTTTGATGTAAATCATAAGTCACTTTTATTATTTCGAAACCACTCTCTTCAAAATATACTAAACTTGCTCTGAATAATTCATCATCATCTGTTTTAAAAAAAATTTCTCCACCCTTTTTTAAGAATTTTTTATATTTTTCTAGTTGAATAGAATTAGTTAATCTTTTCTTTCTATGTTTTCCTCTTGGCCATGGATTGCAAAAATTAATATAAATTCTTTCTACTTTATCTTGTTGATCTAAAATTAACAAAATTCTTTCAATATCAAATCGCGTAATAAAAATATTTTTTGGTTCTATTTTTGCTTCTTTATAAGTTTCTTCAATCTTTCTTTTAGCTAGTCCTAGCATAGCATCTACTAAATCAATTGCAAGATAGTTAACATTTTGATTTTCAATTGCTAATTTTGAAATAAACTGTCCTTTTCCACATCCTAACTCTATATGAAAAGGATTTGTCGAATTTTGAAATTCTTGTCTCCATTTTCCTTTTAGCTTTTCTGGTTCTTTTATATAAAATTGACAAGCCTCTAATTCTGGTCTTGCCCATTTTTTATAACGAATTCTCATTTTTGATTCCTCCATTTTTTAATATTTTTATTATACTGTAATAACAAAATTTTTTCAAGAAATTTGATTTATAAAATGAAAGCATATATAATACTATTTAAGGAGTTAGATTATGAAATTAAAATACCAAATAAAACAAAATGACCTTAATAAAACAATTAATCAAATTTTAAAAGAGCAATATCATATCTCTACTAAATTATTAACAAAACTAATAAGAAATGGACATGTTCTTTTAAATAAAAAAAGTTGTGATACAAGAAATAGAGCTACCTTAGGTAATATTATTGAAATAGATTTTGGATACCCAGAAGATAACTCTAATATTATTCCATCTCACATAAAACTAAATATTGTTTATGAAGATAAATGGATGCTCATTTTAAATAAACCAGCTGGAATCTCCATTCACCCTTCTATACTTCATTATAATAATTCTTTATCAAATGGAGTTCGATTTTATTTTGATTCTATAGGCTTATTAAAAAAAATAAGACCCGTTAATCGTTTGGATCTAAATACTTCTGGTTTAGTTATTTTTGCAAAATGTGAATACATTCAAGAATGTTTAATCCATCAAATGCTAAATCAAACTTTTCAAAAATATTATTTATGTCTGGTAGATGGTATTTTTAAAGATACTACTGGTAAAATTTGTATGCCGATTGGCAGAAAAAAAGGAAGTATTATTGAAAGATGTATTGATGAAAGCAATGGTCAAGTAGCTATTACTAATTATAAAGTCCTTAAACAATTTGAAAATTTTAGTTTGGTAAAATGTAAATTGGAAACAGGGAGAACTCATCAAATACGTGTTCATATGTCAGCTATTCGGTCATCCTATTCTTCGGTGATACTTTATATGGCAATTCATCTAACCTTATTAATAGGCAAGCTCTTCATAGCTATCAAATTCAATTAATTCATCCAGTATTTAAAAATACTCTAACTTTTAAATGTGCTCTGCCAAAAGATATGCAAACACTTATAATTTAAAAAGCACATCTTATTTTAAAAAAGATGTGCCTTTATCTTAATTATTTATAACTTCATCAATGGCATTTAATATTTCACTCTTATCTCTTACACCAACAAAAACTTTTTTTGCTTCGCCATTTTTTATTAAAATAATTGTCGGAATACTCATAACACCATATTCCATAGCTAAATCCTGATTTTCATCTACATTTATTTTTCCCACTTTTATCGAATCCATTTCATTTGCTATTTCATCAATAACAGGACTCATCATTTTACATGGTCCACACCAATCAGCATAAAAATCCATTAAAACTGGTCTATCTGATTGCATGACTTCCTCCTCATAATTTTCACTTGTAATATTTAAAACACTCATTTCTTCCTCCTTATTATTTTATTTTATCCTTTTTATTGTTTTCTTATGTATGAAATTGCTTGTAATCCAGCTTTCGTCCCTTCATATACAGCTTTACTAATTTGTAGTAAA
Source organism: uncultured Clostridia bacterium (assembly GCA_947628415.1). GTDB lineage: Bacteria > Bacillota > Clostridia > TANB77 > CAG-508 > CAG-269. The sequence continues at coordinate 6,701 of CANQZU010000019.1, forward strand.
CCGTCCTGTACAATCCCCGCAAGCATAAATTCCTTCTACATTTGTTTCCATATTTTCGTTTACAATAACATTATCTTTTCCGTGTTAAAATTCCTAATTTTTTAGCTAAGTCAAATCCTCCTGCTACTCCTTGTGCAACAAATATTCCATCTACTTTTAAACTTGTCCCATCTTGGAATATAACTTCTTCTACTTTTTGATTTCCAACTACTTGAACTATTTCTTTTGTATTAATGTTAAAATCAAAACTTTTTACTATTGGTTTTTCTTTTCCATTAGTCAAAATCGTTATTTCTTTAGAAAGTGATATCAGCTCTTTTGCTTCTTGAATAGCATAATTTCCATTGCCTATTACTGCTACTTTTTTATTCTTATAAAAGAAACCATCACATACAGCACAATAGCTAACGCCTTTTCCTTCTCGCTCTTCTAATCCTTTTATATTTGTCTTATTCTTTTGATTTCCAGTGGCAAGTATAATTGATTTAGTTCTATATTTTTCTTTAGAAGTAATTACTTCATATTCTTTTGGTAACGCAATAATATTAATCACTTCTTCTTTTTTTAGTTCTATTCCAAGTTTTCTTGCTTGCTTTATTCCTATTTCATATAATTTCTTTCCACTAATTGGTTCATATAAGCCATAATAATTTTCTATTTTATCTGCTTTTTTTAAATTTGTCTCTTCTTGATAAAAAATCATTGTCTTTAAATTAGCTCTTCCGTGTGTATAAACTAGCTGATATTCCCGCTGGTCCTCCACCAACTATTATTACATCATACATTATTTTTCTTCTCCAATTCTAATAGAAAGCTTTTTTTATCTAATCCTAAAGCATATCCTACTAATTTCCCGTTTTTTCCGATGACTCTATGACAAGGAATAATAATTGGAATAGGATTTTGGTGATTTGCCATTCCAACTGCTCTTGCTGCTTTTGGATTTCCAATCTCTTTTGCTATTTGTCCGATATGTTTTTACTTCTCCATAAGGAATTTTTTGTAAGTTTGTCCAAACTTTTTTCATGAAAGGAGTACCTTTTGGATTTAAAGGTATATCGAAATCCTTTCTTTTTCCTGCAAAATATTCTTCTAGTTGAATAGCAGTTTCTTTCAATATAGGTGTATCTTTTTCTGTAATATTTTCTTCTTCGTCTCCTATTTTTATTTGAACAATTTTCTTTTCTTCTTCTATTATTGTTATTCTTCCAATTTTAGTATTTATCTTTTTTTGTGTTTTCATACTTATTTAGCTCCTATTTTTGTTATTGTATCATTTATTATTATTGTTGTAAAGTTATGTTGAATTATATTGTTTAATAATAGTTATATCTACTATTGTTCATTGTTCCATATATTCCAGTTGTAGATATGGTAATAAATTTAATTGAATAAATATCACAATACACTAAACTGTCATTCTCAAAAGAACGTAATAAAATATAACTAGCTCCTACATCTTCTAATATTCCAATTCGATCTACTAAATTATTAGTACCTATCAAAAATTCTACTCTCATTAATTTACCAATTTGTTCCCTTAAAAAACCAGGTGTATAAATTGGATTCGTTAAAATTTCAGGAGAATTTTGATTAATTTCCACTTGTCTTGTTTCTCTTTTGTCTGATTGTTTTTCTGAATTTTCCATAACAAACCATCCTTTCTCATATTTTCTAATCTTATGTTTGTGAATATCTACTAGTAGGTCTATAAAAGCAATGTTTTCCTAATCGAGTATGCAATGTTCCAGAACCATTATTAGGAAAAGTAGGAATACAAGTTGGACGAAAAGGATTTAAATACCATAAACATTCTCCAATTTCATTAGATTTATTTCCAGCTAAAGCCCAATCTGCAATAGAATAATGTATCTCTGTTGGATTCATATTATAAATATTTTGTGGATTATATTGATTTCTGATTGTTTCTCTTGCACAATCATATTGTCCTTCTTGAAAGATGATATTTCTTATATTTCCTCCTTGAGAAATTCTTGCATATTCTCCTACAGAGCTGTTAACTCGATTCATTGTAACAGTAGCTACTGCCTTCATTCCGATTATCTCCTTCTCCGTCCGAGCTTCACATTGCACAATTCTTGCTAATAACTCTCTATCTGAATAAGCCATAAAAATCACTCCTAATATTTAAATTATATTAGTGAATAGTAAAATTTGTTCCTATTTGAAAAATAAAAAGTCAAATAAATATTTGACTTTTTATTAATTTTCTATCATTTTTTTAGTTTCTTCTTTTATTTTTTTATCTAATGCTAAAATTTCTTCTACTGTATTCAATTTTGTCAATTTATGTGTAGCTAACATTTTTTGAATTCCTTTTGGAATTTGCATATAGGTTATTTTTTTATTTAAAAATGCATCAACTAATACTTCATTAGCTGCATTTAAAACTACTTGATAGCTGTGTCCTTTTTGAATAGCTTCAAATGCTAGCTTCAAGCATTGAAATTTTTCAAGATTTGGTTTTTCAAAAGTTAATGTCTTTATATCAAATAAATCAATTTTTTCAATATGATTTATTAATCGATTTGGATAATTTAATGCATATGCTATAGGTATTTGCATTGATTTTGGTCCTAAATTTGCCATAATTGTTCCATCTTTAAATTGTACCATGGAATGTACAATACTTTTTCTATGTACAACTACTTGAATTTGCTCTGGATTTACATCAAATAGCCATTTTGCCTCTATTACTTCAAATCCTTTATTCATCATAGTAGAAGAATCAATTGTTACTTTTGGTCCCATTTTCCAAGTAGGATGATTTAATGCCTGCTCTACTGTTATTTCATCAGTTATTTCTTTATCAAAAAATGGTCCTCCTGAAGCAGTTAATAATATCTTATCAATTGGATTTTGTTTTTCTCCTTGTAAGCACTGCATAATAGCACTATGTTCACTATCAACCGTTAATAATGTAGCATTATTTTGTTTGGCTGTATTCATAATCAATTCTCCACCAGCTACTAATACCTCTTTATTAGCAAGTGCAACTGTTTTTCCGTTTTTTATCATGTTATAAGTTGGTTTTAAACCAGCAATTCCTACTAATGCAGATACTCCAATATCAAAATCTGTTAACTTTGATATTTTTTCCATTCCTTCCTGTCCATAAAAAACATTTAAATATGGATATTCTTCTTTTAATTTTATAGCATTTTTTTGTTCTATTATGTAAATATTTTTAGGTTTGAATTCTTCAATTTGATTTCGTAATTTTTGTATATTTTTCCCTGCTACTAATGTAATAGCAGAAAATAAATCAGGATTTTCTCTAATAATATTTAAAGTACTTTCTCCTATAGAACCTGTTGATCCAAAAATAGCAATTTTTTTCATGATTTTTCCTACCTTTCTTATAATATTTCATCTAATAACTTAAAAGATGCGTCTTTTTGTGTTAAAATAACATCAAAAACTTTTTTGTAAAATATTAAATTCTCTTCTACTTGATTTTCCAATATTCCTATTTTTAAAGTATTATTCCATTCATTTTCCTCAACCATTTTAGCATCTTCTGTTAAGTCTCCTATTAAAATTTTATATTTTTTATTTTTTAGTTTTTTAGTAAGATTTTCTGGCAATCTATTTTTCGTTGTTTTATTTAGTGAATGTATTATTTTAGTGTTATTAAACTTTTTTATTTTCCCTATTTCATCAAATTCTATGAAATTAGAAATAATAAATATATTGTTAAAATAACAATTGTGTTGTTTTAAGAACTCTTCAATTACATTTCCTATTCCTGCTGATAAAATTATAATTGGTATATTTTGCTGATAAGCCTTCTTTAAAAATTCTTTCGCTCCATTTCTAAAAATTAGATTGCTTTGTTTAACTGATTCTCTTAATTTTTCTTGTGTTAAATGAAACTGATAATACAAATCCATACATTTTCCATACCATTGTATCATTGCCTGTTCTTTTTCATTTCTTTTTATCTTATAGTCTAGTTCAATTGGTCTATAAATTTGATAGTATTCTCTCATTTTTTTTGTATAATCTTTTCCTAGTAATTTTCCTGCAACATCCCATGAATCTTCGCTGTCATTACTTGTTATTGTTCGATCAAAATCAAGTACTAAATATGTATTATTTTTATTTATTTTTATATTTTTTGATTTATCTGTATTATAATATTTCATCTCTTACCTCTAGTCAAATTTTACTATATTTCAACTAATATTACAATAGAAAATTTTCAAAATCTTTTTATTTAAGTTTACATCCTATATATTTATGATATAATGTTAACATATTAAAGGAGAACTAATATGAAAAATTTTTTTATTGTATTATCTATGAAAATCTTGTATTTAGGACTAAAAATATTAAAGAAAAATGGTGGCAATTTTTTAGGGAAAATTGCATATGATTGGAATCCTCATATATTTCAATATTTTAAAATAAATTGTCCTATTATCGCTGTAACAGCAACCAATGGAAAAACAATGACAAACAATGCCATTGGACATGTGTTAAAAACAGCTGGTAAAAAAGTAATTAGTAATACTGAAGGAAATAATATGGAAACTGGAATCTTATCTACTCTTTTAAAAGCAACATCTCTATCTGGTAAAATAAAGGCTGATTATTTAGTTTTTGAAGTAGATGAAGGATATGTTCCTGTTATCTTTCAAGATTTAAAATTAGATACTTTAGTAGTTTTAGATTTTTTCCGAGATCAATTGGATAGAAATGGTGAAGTTGAATCTTTAATCTTAAAAATCTATGATTTTTTAAAAACATATAACGGAAATCTCGTATTAAATAATGATGATCCAAATGTAGCAAGACTTGGATCTGCCAACCAAGAAAATCATAATGTTTATTATTTTAGTGTTGAAAAATATGATTACGCAACAAAAAGCATGAAAGAAGTAGGTGAAGGAAAATTCTGTCCATTTTGTAATACTCGTCTTTCTTATGAATACTATCAATACTCTCATATAGGAAAATTTCACTGTCCAAACTGTAATTATGGTAATAATGAAATATATCAATTGGCAAGTGACATCAACTTAAAAAATCGAACTTTTAACATCGGTAATACCACTTACAAAATTCAGTTTAATAGCATTTATAATATTTATAATTTTGTAGCTGTAATCTGTTGTGTTCGTATATACAATATTGATGTTAAAATCATACAAAAAGCTTTATCAAATTTCGTATTAAATAATGGTAGATTAGAAGAAATTACGATAAAAAATATTCCTACCATTATCAATTTAGCTAAAAATCCAACTGGTAGTAATGTTAGTCTTAGAATTTTAAATGAAGATGAAGAAGAAAAAGAATTGCTGTTTGTTTTAAATGATAATTTAGCAGATGGACGAGATGTATCTTGGATTTGGGATATTAATTTTGATACTTTAAATAATGTATCTAGAATTATTACTTCTGGCTCACGTGCTTATGATATAGCTATTCGTATTAAGACATCTGGATTTCCTGTCAATAAAATTGAATCGTATCTAAACCTGCAAGAAGCAATAAAAAATTTATATAAAACCAATGTTAAAAAATACATTATTGCTAATTATACTGCTTTACAACCAACAAGAGAAGAAATTTTCAAACTCAAATAAGGAAGGAAAATAAAAAATGAAAGAATTAAAAATACTCTATCTTTACCCTGATATTTTAGAATTATATGGAGATTATGGAAATATTCAAGTATTACGTTATCGTTTAGAAAAACGCGGATTTAAAGCAATAATAGAATCTTATTCTATTGGTGATACTCCTCCAGATTTCAAAAATTATGATTTAGTTTTTGCAGGTGGCGGCGCTGATCAAGAACAAGGAATTCTTGCTAAAGACTTAATCCAATATAAAAATTCTATTCAGGAAGCAATTTCTAGTGGTGTATTTTTTCTATTAATTTGTGGTGCTTATCAATTATTTGGAAAATACTATAAAGGTGTAGATGGTAATATAATACCTGGATTAGAAATTTTTGATTATTATACAGAAGCTCTTGGCGATAGAAAGAAAAGATGCATTCGGCAATATTGTAATAGAAACTCAATTAAATGATAAAACTATAAAAATAATTGGATTTGAAAATCATGGTGGACAAACTTTTGATGTTTTTACTCCTTTCGGGACTGTACTTTTTGGAAATGGAAATAAATTTGGAGACACCCAAGAAGGATATTGTCAAAAGAATGTTATTGCTACTTACCTACATGGCCCTTTACTTTCAAAAAATCCTGAACTTTCTGATTATATTATTCAATATTGTTTAGATAGAAAATACAAAGAACATATTATACTAGAACCTTTGGATGATACTTTTGAAGAAAAATGTAGACAACAATTATTAAATACTTTTTTATCATAGAATATAAAAAAACGCTAAAATCTTATTACTTATTTAGCGTTTTTTTACTTTTCAATTCAAAAAATATTGCTGTTATTTCCTTTTTTATTATAAATGCATAACTCTTTGCTTAATTTCTTTTGTTTTTCCAACATTCCAGAAATTTTCTCCTAAATATCCACAAGTTCTTCTCACTACAGTCAATTTACTATGATCTTTATTTCCGCAATTTGGGCACTCCCATTCATTGTCTTTATTAATAATAATTTCTCCATCAAATCCACATTCATGGCAATAATCTGATTTAGTATTAAATTCAGCATATTGAATATTGTCGTAGATAAATTTAACCACAGATTCTAAAGCATCAATATTTTTATTCATATTTGGTATTTCTATATAAGAAATAGAACCACCAGATGATATTTTTTGGAATTCACTTTCAAAAGTCAATTTTTCAAAAGCATCAATTTTTTCTCTTACATCAACATGGTAAGAATTAGTATAATATCCTTTATCTGTAATATCTTTAATTATTCCAAATTTTTCTTTATCAATTCTTGCAAATTTATAGCATAGACTTTCTGCAGGTGTTCCATATAAGGCAAATCCAATATTTGTCTCTTTTTTCCATCTATCAGTTGTTTCTCTTAAATGTTTCATAAGTTTAATAGCGAATTCATGTCCTTTTTCAGATGTATGAGATTCTCCTGTCATTAATTTAGTAACTTCGTATAAGCCAATGTATCCTAATGATATAGTAGAATAGCCACCATATAATAATTTATCAATTTTTTCTCCTTTTTCTAAACGAGCTATTGCTCCATACTGCCAGTGGATTGGGCTTATATCTGATTTTGTGCCAACTAAAGCATAATGTCTACACATTAAAGCTTCTTTGCATAATTCTAATCTTTCATCTAATTCTTTCCAGAATTTTTCTTCATCTCCATCTGATACAATTCCAACTTGTGGCAAATTAATACTAACTACGCCTTGATTAAATCTTCCTTCAAATTGATAGTTACCTTTTTCATCTTTCCATGGAGATAAGAAACTTCTACAACCCATTGGACTAAATACATTACCTTCATAATTTTCACGCATTTTTTTCGCAGAAATATAATCTGGATACATTCTTTTAGCAGAACATTTTACAGCAAGTTTTGTTAAATAATCATATTCCCCACCAGTTAAATTATTGAATTCATCTAACACATAAACCAATTTTGGGAAAGCAGGAGTAACATATACACCTTTTTCGTTTTTAATTCCTTCTAATCTTTGTCTAATAACTTCTTCAATAATCATAGCATTTTCTTTTATATAAGGATCATCTTTTTCTAAATGTAAAAATAAAGTAACAAATGGTGATTGTCCGTTAGTTGTCATTAGAGTATTAATTTGATATTGAATAGTTTGAACGCCTGCTTTTAATTCTGCTTTTAAACGATCTTGAATAATACCTTCTAATACTTCTTCTGACATTTTTCCTTCATATTTTTCTTTCATTTCTTTTTTAAATTTATTATAACTTTTTCTTAAATATTTACCTAAATGAATTAAATCTACTGATTGTCCACCATATTGATTACTTGCTACTGCTGCAATAATCTGTGTTGTTACTGTACAAGCTACTTGAAAACTTTTTGGGCTTTCGATTAATTTCCCGTTCATAACTGTTCCATTATCTAGCATATCTTCTATATTTATTAAACAACAATTAAAAATTGGTTGTACAAAATAATCAGCATCATGGAAATGCAAAATTCCTTCATCATGCGCTTTTGAGATTTTTTCTGGTAATAAAATTCTTCTTGTTAAGTCTCTTGAAACTTCTCCTGCAATATAATCTCTTTGAGTAGAGGCAAGTAATGTATTTTTATTAGAATTTTCCTCTGCTAACTCTTTGTTTTCATTACGAATTAAACCAAGTATTGACTCATCTGTCGTATTTTGTTTTCTAACTAAAGCTCTTGTATAACGATATACAATATATTTTTTAGCTAATTCAAATTTTTGAATTTCCATCAATTTTTCTTCGATAATATCTTGAATATCTTCTACTAGCATTCTCTTTTTTTCAAGTTCTTCAATATATTTAATTATTTCTTTTATTTCATCTTTACTAGCTCTTTCTTTTTGTCTTACTTCATTATTTGCTTTTTCAATTGCTATTTTTATTTTTTCTCTATCATAATCAACTGCTCTTCCGTCTCTTTTTATGATTTTCATTATAACTTCCCCCTATTTATTTTTTGTATGTTTTTATTATATAGTAAGTTTTTAATTTTTCTGTTGCAAAAGCAACATTTTTTTACATGCTTTTACATTTTTCTACTTCTTTGTAAGATTTTATTGAATATTACATTTTTATTACATTCATGTTACATCAAAATTACGATTGCTACTTTCAATATTGAAAATAAATTAATATATTTTTTATTTTTTGTTGCATTTGCAACCTTGTTTTAGTATAATAAAGTTGATTTTTATTTTTTACAAGAAGGTGCTTATTAAAATGAATCTTAATTTTGATATTGAAAATTTTATCAAAAATTTTGAAAATAGTTGCCATAGAGTTCAGAAAAAAAACTTTTCTAAAAATGAAGTTATTACTAGTTACATTCAAAAAAGAAATCAATTTTGCATTTTAGTAAAACGGAAATGCTGATTTAGTTCGATATGATTTAAATGGAAATCGAACTATCGTTGAACATTTTTCTAAAAATGATATTTTTGGTGAAGTATTTTATACAATTACTACTAACAATGAGCTATTAGTAGAAGCCAGAGAAAATTGTGAAGTATTGTTTTATATTTATGATGATATTCATAATAAATGTCGAAATCATTGTAAATTCCATACCGTTTTATCTGAAGATTTACCTGAATTAATTTTATCTAAAGTAACTAGTTTAAATATGAGAATTGAATTATTAACTAAAAGATCTATTCGTGATAAATTGATTGGTTATTTTACCATGTTATCAACCAGAAATTTAAGTAAAACTTTTTTATTACCTTTTTCTTTAACTGATTTAGCAGATTTTTTAAGTATTGACAGAAGTGCTATGATGAGAGAATTAAAACTCTTAAAAGAAGATGGATTTATAGAAAAAAATGGAAATAAAATTACTTTGATTTATAAATAAAAAAATAGTAGATGCTTATCTACTATTTATTTCTTCTATAATTTTATTAACATCAAATTCTATTGTTTTCTCATCCCCTGTTTCCATATTCTTAATCTTTATCCTATTGCTAGTTAATTCTTCTTCTCCCATTATAATGGCATAAGGAATTTTTAATTTATCTGCATATTTAAATTTAGCTTTTAATTTTTTATTTTCTAAATAAATTTCTGTTTTTATTCCTGCTTTTCTTAAATCTGTAGCCAATTTAATTGGTTTTTCCATCTCTTCAATCATAGGTATAATTACCACTTTAGAAATTGATTTTTGATTAGCATTAATTAAATTTAATTCATTTAATTGATAAAATAATCTTGTTAATCCGATAGATATTCCAACACCTGGTAATTTTTTATCAGTATAATATTCTGCTAGGTTTTCGTATCTTCCACCAGAACATACACTACCGAAGTTCTTTATACTGGTTCAAAAAAGTTTCATAAACAGTTCCGGTATAATAATCTAAACCTCTAGCTATTGTTAAATCTACTTTAAAATTATTTTCTGGAACACCAAATAATCTAACATATTGCACTACTTGTTCTAATTCTTTTAATCCAACTTGAAATATTTCATTTTCTATGTTTAATTCTTTTAGTTTTTGTAATTTTTCATCAGTATTTCCAGAAATAGAAATAAAATTCATAATGATATCAATTTGCTCTTTCGTCAATTCTATTTTTAATAATTCTTCTTCTACTTTGTCTTTTCCAATTTTTTCGATTTTGTCAATAATTCTTAAAATTGATATAGCATTTTCTTTTTGTTTTATATTCTCAAATAATCCATTTAATATTTTTCTATTATTTATGCAAATAGTAAAATCATCAAAACCTAATTTTTTAAATACTTGGTAAATAACGCTAGGTAATTCTGCATCATTTCTTATACTTAATTCACCATCTCCTATAATATCAATATCACATTGGTAAAATTCACGAAATCTTCCTTTTTGTACTTTTTCTCCACGATAAACTTTTCCGATTTGATATCTTCTAAAAGGAAAACTTAAATTTCCATAATTTTTTGCTACATATTTAGAAAGAGGTACTGTTAAATCAAACCTCATTGATACATCTGTATCTCCTTTTTCAAAACGATAGATTTGTTTTTCTGTTTCTCCACCAGCTTTTGCTAATAATACTTCTGATAATTCCAAAATTGGTGTATCAAGCGGTAAAAATCCAAATCTTTGATAGGTACCTTCAATTGTTTCTTTCATCTCGTTCCATAATATTTGTTCATTTGGTAATAATTCCATCATTCCTGCTAATGTTCTTGGTTCTGTTTTTTTCATATTAAATCCTTCTTTTTCTAATAAAATTATGTGAGCTGGCAGAACGCCAGCTCCTGTTTTAAGGGCTACCAAATAAGAGATCCATTTCTCTCCAAGAAAATCCATTGTTCAGTTTTATCAGGATATTTCAACCTTATAGATATACCATCCCGTTCTGCTTGAATTTTTAATGAGATTGCATATTTAAAGGTTTTTTTCTTACTGATAATGCTAAAAAACTTTTTCTCATCTTGCACAATGGTAAGAAAAATTTTCTTTTTTCTTCTCCCCTTTTGCTTAACAAAGATTAATTTGTTCCCCTTTGGTATGATCCGATATCCAAGTTTGTTTATCTTGGCTATTGATTGGATTTGAATTTTGTCATCCATCAGATGGCCCTCCTTAATTATTTTTACGTTAATATTATATCATAAAAAGACTATCTTTTCAAGTTTTTAAAATAATTTAGGTTTTAATTCTAAATAAATGGGTTTTTCATCTTTTAGCATTGTCATCATACCATGTCCTGGATAGACAATTGTTTCATCTGGTAAAACCATTATTTTTTCCTCGATTGATTTCATAATTTCTTCCATACTAGAAGTAGGTAAATCTGTTCTTCCCCAAGTACCTCTAAATATTGTATCTCCAGAAAATAAACAATTTTCTTTTGCACAGTATAAACAACTACTTCCTTTGGTATGTCCTGGCGTATGCAACACTTTAAATTCCAAATCTCCTAAATGAATTAAATCTTCATCATCTACTCTAGAATCTGCTTCTAATTCAATATTTCCAATTCCAATATATGGTGCTAAATTAATTTCTGGATTATTAAGTCCTTCGCTATCTTGTCTATGGATTAATATTTTTCCACCACAATGTTCTTTTAAAAGTCTTACTCCTAATATATGATCTCCATGACAATGTGTTAAATAAATATATTTTAATTTTCCATCCATGATTTCTATTAATTCTTGAATTTTGTCTACTTCACCTGCTGGATCAATTACCATTACTTCCTTGGATTTTTCCTCTAATAAAATATAACAATTAGTTTGGTCACCAATCCAAGTATCTATCTTAAGTTCTTTTAATTTCATTTTTTTCTCCTTACTTCATATACGCTATCTACTTTTCTAATAGCCTTTTGTACTTTATTTAATTCTTCCAAATTTTCTACTTCAACTATTACATCTATAATAGCAATTCTTTCTTTTGTTGTTTTAGTATTAACACCTAAAATTTTAGCCTTTGTTGTTCCAATCTCTTTTAAAATATCCATTAGTAAACCAGTTCTATCGTTAGAATCGACTTCTATCTCTGCTTGATAAGAAGAATTGTTTTCTTGGTACCATTCTACATCAATCATTCTATTTTCTTCTGATAACAAATCTTTAATATTAATACAGTCTTTTCTATGAACAGATACTCCTCTTCCCTTTGTGATATAACCTACAATTTCATCTCCTGGAAGTGGATTACAACACTTAGATAATTTAACTAAACAATTATCAATTCCTTTTACAATAACACCCGAACTAGAAGGTTTTGGTTTTCTTATCCTTGCTTTAGCCAATTCTTCTATTTTAGCTTCAATATTTTCTTCTTCATGTTCTTTTCTATATTCTTGCAGCATTCTAGCAATAACTTTGACAGCAGAATTTGCGCCAAATCCAACTGCTGCATACATTTCATCTAAATTTTTATATTTGTATTTTTCTAACATTGGATCTAAATATTCTGTTTTAAATAAATCAGAATAAGAAAAGCCAATTCTTTTTAATTCTTTTTCAATTAATTCTTTTCCTTTTTCAATATTTTCTGCTTTTTGTGCTTTTTTAAAATAACTTAAAATCTTGTTTTTAGCACTCGTGCTTTTAATAAATTTTAACCAGTCTCTACTTGGTCCTTTTGAATTATCTGAAGTAATAATTTCTACAATATCGCCATTTTTCAATGGTGTAATAATTGGCATCATTTTACTATTAATTTTACAACCTGTCATATGATGACCAATTTCAGCATGAATTGTATAGGCAAAATCAATTGGAGTTGCTCCTCTTGGTAATACTTTAATAGCTCCTTTTGGAGTAAAAACATAAACTTCATCTTCAAATAGTTCTGTTTTCAAAGTATCTAAAAATTCTTGTGGATCTTGCATATCTTTTTGCCATTCTAGTGTTTCTCGAAGCCATGCTAATTTATCTTCTTCTACCTTAACAGAAGTCTTTTTTCCAAAATAACTAGCCTCTTTATATGCCCAATGAGCTGCGATACCATATTCTGCAATTTTGTGCATATCCCATGTACGAATTTGTACTTCGAATGGTGTTCCCTTATCTCCTACTAAAGTCGTATGAATCGATTGGTACATATTTGGTTTTGGTACAGCAATATAATCTTTGAATCTTCCTGGCATTGGATTATACATTTCATGTACAATTCCTAATGCAGCATAACAATCTTTAATTGAATTTACTAAAATACGCAAAGCAAATAAATCGTAAATTTGATCTAATGTTTTATTATCTCTTTTCATTTTTCTATATATACTATATAAATGCTTTGCTCTACCGTGTGACTTCTGCTTCAATTTTTTCTTTTTTGAGTTGAACACGTATATCTTCCATGATTTTTTCAATGAATTTTAATCGTTCTTCTCTTTTTTTATTAATTCCTTCTACTAGTTCATGATATTCTTCTGGATATAAATATTTAAATCCTAAATCTTCTAATTCCCATTTTATAGAATATAAACCCAATCGATTTGCTAGCGGTGCATATAATTCCATTGTTTCTTTACTATTAGCAATTTGTCTATCTCTTTTTAAATATTTTAAAGTTCTCATATTATGAAGTCTATCAGCTAACTTTATTAAAATAACTCTAATGTCTTTTCCCATTGCTAAAAACATTTTTCTATAATCTTCTACTTGCTGTTCTTCAATAGAAGCAAACTGCATCGTTCCTAATTTTGTTACACCTTGCACCATTTCAGTAATTTCTTCACCAAATTCTCTACGAATATCATCTTGTGTTACTTCTGTGTCTTCAACTACATCATGTAGAAGTGCTGCACTAATAGTACTATCATCTAACCCAATATCAGCTAAAATATAAGCAACATTTAGAGGATGAATGATATAAGGTTCACCGAGATTGCCTACATTGGTTCTCATGAAAATGATTTGCATAGTTATATGCTTTCATAATTAGTTTTGTATCAGCTTTTCTTGTATGTTCTTTTCTTTTAGCTATTACATCTTGCACTGTTATTTGTTTTTCTTCTTGCATATTTTTATACTCCTCTTTTATACAGATTTCATAACATCTTTTATATTAATTTGCAGATTATCTATTCCATTGAAATGATTTATTTCTAATACTCCTGCTAAATCAATTTTATCTCCAATTCGATATTCTTCTGCTAAATTTCCTATATTAAATCCAATTGCATCAATTATATAATTATTATCTTTTAAAGTTAATTTTAAATGTTTTCCTTCTGATAAAGCTCTAATAGAATCTATTTTTAAATTTTTAAAAAGAAAAACTGGCATTCTATTTCCTTCTCCAAAAGGTTCTAATTTTTTTAAGCTTTCTACCATTTCTTTATTAATATCTTTTAATTCGATTTTGCTATCAATTTGTATAATTGGCATAATTTGTTCTATATGTGAATTTGTAGCGATCTGTTCTAACTCTTTTTTGAATTTTTCAAGATTTTCTTTTTTAAGAGTAATTCCTACTGCCATACTATGTCCACCAAATTTTTCTATAATATCTGAACATTCCATTAAAGCTTCATGTAAATCAAATCCAGGTATACTTCTTCCTGAACCTTTTCCTATTCCATTTTCTTCAAAACTTAATAATATACTTGGTTTAAAATACATTTCTGTGATTTTTGAAGATACAATGCCAATTACTCCATGATGCCATTGTTTGCCTCCTACTATTATTGCATTATTATTTTCTAAATGTTCTGCTTTTATTTGTTTTATGGCACTTTCAAAAATATTTTTTTCTGTTTCTTGTCTAGCACAATTATATGCATTTAATCTTTTTGTTAATTCAGTTACTTCTTCTATATTTTCAGATAGTAATAATTTTAAAGCTTCCTCTGCTTTTCCCATCCTTCCACAAGCATTAATTCTAGGAGCAATTCCAAAAGAAATACTATTAGAATCAACTTTTGTATACCCAGATGATTGAATAATAGAACGTAATCCTTTATTTTTTGTTTGTGCTACTAACATTAATCCAAGTTTAGCAATAACTCGATTCTCATCTATTAGTGGCACAATATCAGAAATAGTACCAATTGATACAATATCTAAATATTTTAAATATTCTTCTTCTTTTAATTTTAATTTAAGACTAATAGCCTGAATTACTTTAAAAACAACTCCTACTCCTGCTAATTCTCTAAATGGGTAATTACTATCTTTTCTTTTATTGTCAATTACTGCCATAGCTTTTGGCAAATTATTTCCTGCTTCATGATGATCTGTTATAATAGTATCCATTTTAAAAGAATTTGCATATTCTATTTCTTCGACAGCTGATATTCCACAATCTACAGTAATCATTAACTGGCAACCTTGTTCTGCTATTTTTTCAATAGCATCTTTGTTTAATCCATATCCTTCTTCTAATCGGTTTGGAATATAAGTAGAAGTTTCTAATCCTCTGTCTTTTAAAAAACTTTTTAATACTGTTATACTAGTAATCCCATCCACATCATAATCGCCATAAATCGTAACTTTTTCTTGTTGTTCTATCGCTTGAATGATTCTTTTTACTGCCTTTTCCATATCTATCATTAAAAAGGGATCATGAAAATCTTTTCTGGTTGGTTCCAAAAATAATCTGATATCTTCTTTTTGCGTAATATTTCGGTTTACTAAAACAGTGGCTAGTAATCTATTAAGTTGATAGTTGTTTTCTAATTCTTTGATTTTATTTTCATTTGCTTCATAGATTTGCCATTTTTTGTTCATGTTCCTCTCCTATTATCTAATTTTCTACTATTTTATACTATTTTTTTGTTTTTTTAAACCCTTTTAATAAAATTTAAAGAAAAAATACATACTTTATCCAAAAAAGTATGTATTTTTCTCGTTAAATAAAATATTATTATGAAACTTCTTGAATGATAAGTCCATCAATAATCTCTGTAACCATATCATCTGTTATGGTTTTTTCAGGTTTATATTTGAAATTTAATACAATCCATTCTAAACCGTTTATTGTTTGAGTACCAGGATTTAACCATCCAGAATCGTATATTTTATTATAAGATAATATATCTATACCAATAATTCCAAAGTTATAATTATTATTGTTCATTGTCACTGTATAAGTTTTATTTGGGTCTAAATGTATCGGATAAATAGCACTTGCCCTGTTTTGATTATCTGTTCTGGACACAGTTGTTGTTCCACTCCATCCTAGTCCTTTTCCAATTTCATATCCTACAACAGTATTTCCATCCATATATGTCATAAAAGTAATATGATCTGTACCACAGCTATCAAACATTTCTGCATTGTCTGTAACATTAGTCGTTATCCAACGGTCTTTCCTTCCATAAATTAATTTTAAATTACTGCAACCCATAAACATCCATTTCATACTTGTCACACTACTTGTATTAAAACTACTTAAATCCAAACTAGTTAAACCTTCACAGCTATCAAACATCAAACTCATATCCGTTACTTTGCTTGTATCAAAATTACTTACATCTATACTAGTTAAATTACTACAATCTAAGAACATCCATTTCATTTTTGTTACACTACTTGTATTAAAACTAGCTAAATCCAAACTAGTTAAACCTTCACAACCATCAAACATCAAACTCATATCCGTTACTTTGCTTGTATCAAAATTACTTACATCTAAATTTGTTAAATTTTCGCAATCCTCAAACATACCCCTTATATTTATTACATTATTTGTACTAAAGTGACTTACATCTAAATTTGTTAAATTCTTACATCCCCCAAACATG
>CANQZU010000020.1 GCA_947628415.1 uncultured Clostridia bacterium
ATTACTAATGCAATTAGTGTAATTCCTCTTTGTTTTTTCATTCTTTTCCTCCTTATTTTCTTTTGTTTTATGTATTTTTATTTGTTTTCTTTATAATATATTTATAATCTTATTTTGTCAACAGATTTTAATGCTTATTCATGTTTAATTTTTTATTAAAATATAATCACTTGACATTATCTGTTATAATATCTTTGGTGATAAAAATGCAAAGAATATTAAGTCATGTAAGGAAGGCAATTGAAGAATATAAAATGATAGAAGAAAAAGATAAAATTGCTGTATGTTTATCTGGTGGTAAAGACTCTATCACTTTATTACGAGCTCTAAAAGCACTACAAAGATTTTATCCAAAAAAATTTGAATTAATTGCAGTTAGTATTGATCCTGGATTTGAATTTTTTGATACAAAATTTTTACAAAAAATTTGTGATGATGTAGAAATACCTTTGTTTATTGAAAAAAGTAATGCTAAAGAAATTGTTTTTGATATTCGAAAAGAAAAAAATCCATGTTCTTTATGTGCTAACTTGCGTAGAGGCGTAATTAATTCAATCGCTATTCGTGAAGGTTGCAATAAAATTGCTTTGGGACATAATCAAGATGATGTTTTAGAGACTTTTTTATTAAATTTATTTTATACTGGAAATATTGGGACTTTTTCTCCCGTTAGTTATATGGATCGTTCTAAAATAACATTAATTAGGCCATTAGTATATACACCAGAAAAAGAAATTAAAAGATTTATTAGAAAAAATGATTTTGAGGTTATGCAAAAAGTATGTCCTATGGATGGTACTTCAAAAAGAGAAGATATGAAACAAATGATTTTCTCTTTAACTAAAACTATTCCTATGGTCCGCGCCAATTTATTTGGTGCTATTCAAAGAAATCTCAATGATTGGAAAACAAAATAGTAATAAAAAATGCCAAAAAGAAAATATAAATCTTTTTGGCATTTTTATTTATTCTTCTGCTATTTTAAGCATTGCATTTTTTAATTCCTCTAATTTTTGATTAGCTTCTTCGTTTGTGTCTGCTTTTACTCCCATATAGAATTTAATTTTTGGTTCTGTTCCTGATGGTCTAACGCAACACCAAGCATCTTCTTCTAATTCATAATAAAGCACATTTGATTGTGGCAATCCTGTTTTAGTAACTTTACCTGTTTTTATGTCTTTTACAATATCTTTTTCAACATCTTTGAATGTTAATACTTGATATTGTCCAATTTTTTCTATATTGGTATTTCTCATTTTTGTCATCATATCTTTAATCTCTTGTGAACCTTGCGCTCCTTCTCTTACAATTGACACTTGTGCTTCTTTATAATAACCATATTTTTCATAAATATCATTCATAGCATCCCATAATGTTTTATTTTTAGATTTATAATAACAAGCCGCTTCACAAAGAGCCATAACAGCTGCAATTCCATCTTTATCTCTTGCATAATCACCAATCAAGCAACCATAGCTTTCTTCGTAACCAAACACATAAGTTTTATCCTTCTTTTCTTCTGCCTTTTTCATAACAGCTCCGATATTTTTAAATCCAGTTAAAACTTCAATACATTCCAAATTATAATATTTTGCAATTGCTTTTGCTAAATTAGAAGATACAATTGTTGTTATAAACATTCCATTGCATGGTAAAATTCCTTTTTCTTTCATCTGTGAAATTCGATATTCTGCTATTAATAAGGCAGACATGTTTCCTGTGTATTCCATGTATTGTCCTGTTTTAGTATCTTTTGCAAAAATTCCTAAACGATCAGCATCTGGATCATTTGCCAAAACAACATCAGCATCCACTTTATTAGCTAATTCTAATGCTAATTTAAAAGCTTTTTTGTCTTCTGGATTTGGATAATCTACTGTTGGGAAATTTCCATCTGGATCTTTTTGCTCTGGAACTACATATACATTTGCTAATCCTAATTCTTTTAATAATTTTTCTGTTACAGTATTTCCTGTTCCATGTAAAGGTGTATATACTACTTTTAAGGTCTTTCCTTGTTCTTTCATAATTTCTGGATTTAAGACAGAATTTTTTAGTATTTTTAAATATTTGTCATCCATTTCTGAACCTATAATTTCTAATAATCCTTTTTGAATAGCTTCTTCTTTTGAAATTTGTTTGATTTCACTAATTTTTTCAACTTCTCTTACTTTTTTAATGATATCTTTGTCTCTTGGTGATACAATTTGAGCTCCATCTTCCCAATATACTTTATATCCATTATATTTAGGTGGGTTGTGACTTGCGGTAATCATAACTCCCGCTGTACATCCTAAATTTCTAATAGCAAAAGATAATTCTGGAACTGGTCTTAAAGCTTCAAATAAATATGCCTTTATTCCATTAGCACATAAAATTAAAGCTGTTTGTAGACTAAACTCTTTTGACATCTTCCTAGAATCATAGCTAATAGCTACACCTTTAGCTTGTGTACCTTGTTCTATAATATAATTTGCCAACCCTTGTGTTGCTTTTCCAACAGTATATTTATTCATTCGATTAGTTCCTGCTCCAATAACCCCTCTTAATCCTGCTGTTCCAAATTCTAATTCCTTATAAAATCGATCTTCTATTTCTGCTTGATTATTCTTAATAGCTAATAACTCTTTTTTCGTTTCTTCATCAAATTCGTCGCTTTCGCACCATCTTTGATATTCTTCTAAATAATTCATTTTATCCCTTCCTTTCTTGATATTCTTATTATACTTGATAGAATGGAATTTAGCAAGAATATTTTAAATTCTTTGTATTTATTGTTTTTAAAAACAAATAAGTAGCAGTATTTTTCTGCTACTTATTTATATCACTTTTTATTTAAACTAAATTATGAAATTTTTTATATAGTTCCCTTGCAGTTTTTGGGCAATCTACTCCTGCTGAATCTGCATTTTTTACTGGAGCAAATTCTTCTTCCCTTTTTACACGAAGTACTGCCATTTCATCTACTTCACCAAATGCATCAAACAAGAATGCTTCAAATTTATAGGCATTTGGAGAATCTGGAACCACTAATTTTCCTTCTTTATCTAGATAGGATGCTTTTTTATAAGCAATATGATAAGGAAGTGGATTTTTTCCCATTCTTTCTACTGCTTCAATATTGAATAAATTGCAAAGTATATGCGATTCTCCATAAAGTAATTCTCCATTTTCATCACAAGCTTCTGCCATTTCTTCAGTTATTTCTGAATATTCTATTACACTTGGTTTTCCATTTCTTTTACAAAATACTCCTACTTTTTCTTTAGGATTTGCTTTTACCACTGATTTACAAGCAACTGTTACTGATTTATCAACAGCAATTCCCATCAAAACAGGATCTACCATTTTTGCCAAGCAGTTATCAATTCCTGCAATAAATACCCACTCTACTCCTAATTCTCTCATTTTTTTTGTCATTCCACTTTTTACAAGAGATTCATAAATTCCCCCATGTCCATCTGCTGCTTGCTTAATTAGTCCGTCTTCTCCTATTAATATTTTTCCTTCTGTATCAATCATAGGTAATTCCCCTTGAATAAAGAAAAACAAATTTTTATCTTTTTGATAACCAAAATATTTATTTTTTTCAAAAAATTCAATTGTTGCTTTATTATTTTCTTGGCTTGTCATAATAAACCATGGAATAGTTATGCCATATTTTTTGCCTTCTTCTTTTAGACTATCACATAATAATTCAAATAATGATTTATGGGAATCTAGTCCAATATCATAAGTTCCTTTTGGTCCATTATGTCCAAGTCTTGTTCCTTGTCCTCCTGCCATAGTTACAGCAGCTAACTTTCCTTCTTGAATAAGTTTTTTACCAATATTTTCATAGCGTTTATAATCATCGTATAATTTATTTTTATCTAAATATTCCATTGGTGTAATTTTATCATCATTATATTTTATTTCTTTTTTTGTATTTTGATATAAATGATTAATTAATTCAAAATTAATAGTCTCTATCTGATTTAATAATTTTTGTTTATGTACTTCATCTAATGTCTCATAATGATTTAATAAATGCTCTTGTCCATATTTTTTTAAAATAGTTTTTATTTCTTCTAATTTTTCGTTCATATAGATTTTCCTTTCTTAAATATATTGATATATTATTTATATACTATTTTAAAAAAATTAGCAACTATTTTTCTATAAGTTCTCTATTTTCTTTTCTCCCGTAGTTCTTAAAATTTTTTGATATTTTTCCATAATTTTTTCTAAATTTTCTCCTACTTCTTCTATATCATAACAATCAATTATTTTAATGTTTTCCTCTTTATCGGTCCATTGTTCTATTTTCTTATTAATATTTTTAATATAATTTTCTTTTCCTTTTATAAATATTGTTAGATTTTTTTCTTTCTCTTTTTTTATTGTATCTAATTTTTTTAAATCATTGTTTTGCCAATCTAAACTTAATATGTTTTTCTTTTTTTCTTCTTTTAAATTTATTTTTGCTAATAAAGTTTTCAATGTCTCTTCTAAATTATTTTCTGTCAAAATAATAATGTCTTCTTTATTTTCCATCTTTTTATTAATATATGGTAAACTTATCATTTCAAAATGATAATCACTAGCATAAAATGCACATATTTTCTCCTTTGTATTTCTATTCATTAGAAAATCTTCCTTTCAATTTTGAAAATTATACGGAAAGTCTATTTTTGCTCTTTCTGACTACTGGTAAATTTTACCATTTATTTACAAATATGTCAATAATATTTCAAATAAAATTCATCGTGTTTTTTCGACATGAGAAGATTTTTTCTATTTTAGTATAAAATTTTCTATTTTGTTAATAATTAATAGTAAAGAATAATTTTCAAATAATTCTTTTCAGGAGGTAACTTATGAAAAAAAATTTAAAAATGGTAATTATTTTAAGTATTCTTCTTTTTGCTTATATCTCAATTTGTGCTATTTCTTATGCACAAAATGTTTCTAGTGATATTGCAAATAGTGTCTTTAGATTGCATGTCATTGCTAATAGTGATAGCCAAGAAGATCAAAATCTAAAATATAAAGTTCGTGATAATTTATTAAATTATATGAATTTAATTTGCAAAGATTGCTCTTCAAAACAAGAAGCTATCGAAATAGTTAAACAAAATAAACAAATTTTTGAACAAATTGCAATAGATACCGTAGAAGAACAAGGTTACTCTTATCCTGTTGAAGTTACTATTGGTAATTTTGAGTTTCCAACAAAACATTATGGAGATATCTCTTTACCTGCTGGTTTTTATGATGCTTTAAAAATTAAAATAGGAGAAGCAAAAGGACAAAATTGGTGGTGTGTCATGTTTCCTCCTTTGTGTTTTGTAGATATTTCATCTGGTATTGTTCCTGAATCCTCAAAAGAATTAATGGAAGATAATTTATCTGAAGAAGAATTTGCTTTAGTATCTAATTCCTCCAATGGAGAAATTCAATTTAAATTCAAACTATTAGAATTTTTTAATCACACTGGGTTAATAACTGCAAAAAAATAGTTGCAATCATTTTGACTTTATGATATAGTTTAATAAATATAGAGTGTCATTATACACTCTTTTTTATTGGAACACATAATATTGGGGGTAATTTCATTGGAAAAATTAGTAGTAGAAGGTCCAACACCTTTAAAAGGCGAAGTAACAATTAGTGGTGCTAAAAATGCAGCAGTTGCTATTTTACCAGCGACTCTTTTAATTGATGGCCGTTGTACTATCGAAAATTTACCAAATATCAGTGATATTAAAATATCTTGTGAGATATTAGAAAAATTAGGTGCCAAAATTACTTGGAATGATAAAAATAGTATTACCATTGACACCTCAAATATAACTACTACAAAAGCTCCTCTAGATTTAACTAGTAAATTTAGAGCATCTTACTATATCATTGGAGCTATGCTAGGTAGAAAAAAAGAAATTGAAGTAGGTATGCCTGGTGGTTGTAAGCTAGGTGCAAGACCTATTGATCAACACATCAAAGGATTTGAAAGATTAGGTGCTACCGTAACTGTAGAAAAAGGAACAATTTATACAAAAGCAAAAAAACTAGTTGGTTGTCCTATTTATATGGATATTGTTTCTGTTGGTGCTACCATTAATGTTATGCTAGCAAGCGTTTTAGCAAAAGGTACTACTATTATTGATAATGCGGCTAAAGAACCTCATATAGTAGATGTAGCAAATTTTTTAAATACCATGGGAGCAGATATTAGAGGTGCTGGAACTGATGTGATTAAAATAAATGGTGTAGAA
Organism: uncultured Clostridia bacterium; assembly: GCA_947628415.1. Taxonomy (GTDB): domain Bacteria; phylum Bacillota; class Clostridia; order TANB77; family CAG-508; genus CAG-269. The sequence continues at coordinate 6,258 of CANQZU010000020.1, forward strand.
AAATTACGTGGTAATGCCACTTATAGTGTAGTTCCAGACCAAATTGAGGCAGGTACTTTTATGCTTGCTGCAGTAGCAACAAAAGGTGATTTAGTAATTAGAAATTGCATTACAAAACATTTGGAATCTATAACTGCTAAAATTATTGAAGTAGGTGGAAATGTAGAAGATAATATTGACAGCATTCATGTTTGGTGCAATAAAAGGCCAAATAAAGCCACTATCAAAACTTTACCTTATCCAGGATTTCCAACTGATTTACAGCCTCAAATGGGAGTTGTTTTAGCTTTGGCCAATGGTAATAGCATGATACATGAAAGTATCTGGGAATCCAGATTCCAATATACGGATGAACTAAATAAAATGGGAGCCAAAATAACAGCACAAGGTAAATCAGCGTTTTTTGAAGGTGTTAAAAAATTATATGGTAGTCCTGTATGTTCTTCAGATTTACGAGCTGGTGCTGCCCTTGTTATAGCTGGAACAGCAGCAGAAGGAATTACTGAAATTTATAATTTGGAACATATTGATAGAGGCTATGAAAATATAGAAGAAAAATTTAGAAATATTGGTGCTAAAATAAAAAGAATTACCCAATAAAACAAAGGAAATAAAAAATGTTGAATTTTTGTAGTTTATATAGTGGAAGTACTGGTAATAGTTTATTTGTAGAAACTTCTAATACAAAGTTATTAATTGATGTTGGCGTTAGTAGTAAAAAAATGGAAAATGCTCTTACAGATATTGGTGTTGACCCTACTTCTTTAGATGGAATTTTAATAACGCATGAACATACTGATCATGTACAAGGATTAGGAACTTTCGCAAAAAAGTTTGATTTGCCAGTATTTGTAAATCAAGAAACTTTAGATGCTATGCCAAAGCAAAAAGATAAAATACCAGATAATCATATTAAACTTTTTAAAGTAACAGATAAATTTTCTGTTGGGGATTTAGACATTAAACCATTTTCCATACCCCATGATGCTGCTAATCCTTGCGGATTTAATATTTGGAAAGGAAATCAAAAAATAAGCATCGCTACAGATATTCGGTCACATGACAAATGATATCTTAAAACAATTGGAAGAAAGTTTATTTGTTATGTTAGAAGCAAACTATGATCCAGAAGTTCTACGCTTATCCTCTTATCCATTTTCATTAAAATCTAGAATTGCTGGGCCTAATCGGTCATTTATCTAATGAAGTCGCTGGCAAAACGCTATCTTATTTATTAAAATCTGGTTTAAAAAAAGCAATGCTAGGACATTTAAGTAAAGAAACAAACTTCCCAGAGCTTGCATATCAAACAGTAATAAACGAATTGAACTTAAATCAAAATTTTAATGGAAATGATTTAAATTTAAGCGTCGCTAGTAGAGAAGTACATAGTAAATTAATTCATTTATAAGACGACAAAATATTGTCGTCTTTTTAAAAAAGGAGGGATTATTGTGCTATCAATGCAAATTATAAGTATTGGAAAATTAAAAGAACCTTATTTAAAGGAAGCAACAGAAGAATACAAAAAAAGACTTTCTAAATATTGTAAATTAGATATTTTAGAATTACCAGATGAAAAAATTCCAGAAAAATTAAACGAAAATCTTGCTTATGAAATTAAATCTAAAGAATGTAAAAACATTCTTAGCCATATAAAAAAAGATTCTTATGTAATTGCTTTAGATTTAAACGGCAAACAATTTACTTCTGAAGAATTTTCTGTTGAAATGGAAAAAATATCTATGACTTCGAGTCAAATTACTTTTATTATTGGAGGTTCTTTAGGTCTAACTCCTGAACTATTATCTATTTGCCATCAAAAAATATGCTTTTCTAAAATGACATTTCCTCATCAATTAATCCGCGTTTTTCTTTTAGAGCAAATTTTTCGAGCGTTTAAAATTGCAAAAGGAGAAACTTATCATAGATAATAATTTATAAAAATTTGTAGAGAAAATAGAAAGAATAATAATATTAATTTTAGGGGCGAACAAAATATTTTTATTTTAATGGGGGATATTTTCTCTACAAAAATAAAAACAGAAATTAATCAGATATTTTTTCTAAAATTTTTTTAGTTAATTTATAAATAACGATTTTTTTGACAATAAAAAAAATAGATATAAATAATAAAATTTTTGTTATCATAAAAAAATTATAACTTACTTTACACTTTCTGTCAACTAAAACTTTACGACATCATTCTACATATTCCTACACTTACTATCATTCCAACTACATCTGCTATAAGAGCTGCTAATAAAACAAATCTTGTTTTTTTAATTTTAACACAACTTGTATAAATAGCTATAGTATATAGAGTTGTTTCCGTGGAGCCCATAATAGTAGAAGCCATCATTCCTATGGTACTATCTACTCCATAATTTTTCATAATATCTGTAGCAACAGCAATTGAACCGCTTCCTGAAATTGGTCTTAGCATAGCAAGTGGCATAATTTCACTTGGAAACTGAATAATATTCAAAAGTGGCATAATAAAACGAATTATCATATCTAAAATACCAGAATGTCTTAGTGCACCAATGGCTACAAATAATCCGATTAATGTAGGAAAGATATTAAGTACAATTTCTAGTCCTTCTTTAGCACCTTCTAAAAAATAATCAAATACTTTTCTTTTCTCCATTACTCCATAAATAACAATTATCAAAATAACCAATGGCATTGCTAAATTTGATAAAAAATTAATTACCTGCATAAATTATTTACTCCTTTTTCCCTCTTAAAATTAAACATTTTGTTGCAATAATTCCGTGCTATGGCCGCACAAATTGTAGCAACCCATACAGGAAAAACAATACTTGTTGGGTTTTGAGAACCTAATGAATTTCTAATAGCAATTACAGTGGTTGGTATAATTTGAATAGAAGCGGTATTTAAAACAATGAACATTAACATTGAGTCTGTTAACGTATCTTTTTTAGGATTTTCTTTTTGCATTGATGTCATTGCTTTAAGTCCTAAAGGTGTAGCAGCATTTCCTAATCCTAAAATATTAGCAATCATATTCATAGAAATTTCTTTCTGTATTTGTTTATTTTCCCTTAATTTTGGAAATAATAATTTAATAATTGGTCTCAAGCAATGTGTTAATTTGTTTACTAGGGTAGTTTGATTGGCAATCTGCATAATTCCATTCCATAAACACATGGTACCAAGCAAACTAATTGACAAATTAATAGCATCTTTTGTACTTTCAAAAATAGCAGAATTTAAGGTTTCTAAATTCCCCGAAAAGATTGCATATGAAAAAGAAACAATTATAAATATAGGCCATATTTGATTTAGCATAATAACTCACCCACATAATTTTATTCTAAAACTTGACTTTTTATTACAATATAATTGACCTATATTTTTATTTATGATATAGTAGAAACACAAGGATTTGTAAAATATAACTTTTAAGGAGGATGAGTATATGAAATCAACTGGAATCGTTAGAAGACTTGATGAACTTGGTAGAGTAGTTATTCCTATAGAAATTAGGAATCAATTTAATATTGCCGAAAAGGATCCCATTGAAATATATGTAGAAGGATCTTCTATTATATTGAAAAAATTTGAACAAAATTGCCTTTTCTGTGGAAGTACTAAAAATTTATTATCTTATCATGATAAATTAATATGTGAAAAATGCTCTAAAGAAATAGGATCATTAGAAAAAAAATAAATATAACGAATGCAAAAAACTCTTATAAGAATAAATCTGTTCTTATAAGAGTTTTTCTTAATTACTATTGATGTTCAATAAAATTTTTATAAATCTCATTTTTATTAACTTTTCTATCTTTTGCTATCCTTTTTATAATTTCTTTTTTCTCTAATCCCTGTCTTTCATAAAATTGGTAATGTTCTTGCAAAGTTAAATTTTGCGAAATATCCTCATTTTTTTCTTCATTTTTTTCTATAATTAAAACCATTTCTCCCTTCAAATTTTCAGATTTTTCTATTATTTCATCAATAGTTCCTCTTATAAATTCTTCGTGAATTTTTGTTAATTCTCTAGCTAGAACTATTTTTCTATTTTCTAAAATATCTTTTAAATCTTGCAATGTATGAACTAATTTATGCGGTGCTTCATATAGAATTATTGTTTTCTTACAAGTTTCTATTTCTTTTAACTTTTCTTTTCTTAATTTTTTATTTAGTGGTAAAAAGCCTAAAAAAACAAATTCTTTTGTACTAATTCCTGATGCAATTAAAGCATTAATCATAGCACAAGCTCCTGGAATTGGTATGACTTTAATTTTCTTTTCTATACATTTTTGAATTATTACTTCTCCTGGATCGCAAATACCTGGAGTTCCCGCATCTGACACTAAAGCTACATTTTGACCTTGTTCTAATTTTTCTAGTAAATCATCTGTTTTAATTTCTTCATTGTGCCTATGATAACTAATCAATGGTTTAGAAATTTCTAAATGATTTAATAATTTTAATGTGTGTCTAGTATCTTCTGCTGCAATTATATCCACTTCTTTCAACACTTGAATTGCTCTTAAAGTAATATCTTCTAAATTTCCTATTGGAGTGGCTACTACAAATAATTCACCTTTTTCTTCTTTCTCCATATCATATCTCCTCTATTCATGATATATTTCATGGATTTCTTGTGTATATTCTCCATTTTCATGATAAATATATAAATTTTTTTGTATTTTTAAAAATGGATTTGCTTTTTTTATTCCCTTAATCAATATTAATTTTGGCTCCGTGTCTTTATTCGAATAAACAAATCTCATAATTTTAGGTTCTATTTTATACATTCGCATATTACTGAAAATATCCACTAATCGATCTGGTCTATGTACCATGTAAAATTCACCCTTATCTTTTAACAATTCTGAAGAAACTTTTATAAAATCTTCCAAAGTAGCAGAAGTCTCGTGTCTTGCCATGTTTTTCTTTTCATTTTCATTACCCATTCCTGCCTCTTTTTTTTGATAAGGCGGATTGGTAACAATGACATCAAAAGTATTTTTAGCAAATATCTTATTCAAATTTAATATATCCTCATTTAAAATTTTGAATTTATCTTCTAATTGATTGAGCTTAATGCTTTTTTCAGCCATTTGACATACTTCTTTTTGAATTTCAACTCCAATAATTTCTTTAAGTTTTGTTTTTCCACATAATAAAGTTGCTATAATTCCTGTTCCAGTACCTAAATCTAAAACTTTTGCCTCTTTTTTTATTCCTTTAGCAAACTCTGACAATAAAATGCTATCAGTTCCAAAACAAAATTCAGTTTTATTTTGTATAATTTTTAAATTTTTAAATTGTAAATCTTCTATCTTTTCATCCTCTTTTAATGTTATTTCCATCTTAATTTCCTTATCCATATAAATAATACACCATTTTTTATTTTTAACATATTATACAACAAAAGAAAGGAATTTGCAAAATTCAGCAATAGGTGAAAATTATGGATAGACTTTTTTTAAATGAAGAAAACCAAAATAATAGAGGAGAAAAAAAATCCCCTCCTAAAAAATCTTTTAAACAATATAAAAATAATACTATTCATTCCTTAAATGATGTGGAACACTTTTTAAATAACTTTCACCATTATTTTAAGTACTTTAAATTATATAAAATTATAAAAAAATAATAGTATTAATTCTTTCGACTATAAACTTCTCCAAATTCATCATTTTGATTTCCTTCAATTAATATTTTTACTTTATTTACTTCAGATAATTCTGTTAAGGTATTTACAATGCTATTTATAATATTATCTTTTTCTTTTTTATCTTCTTTTTTATAATTTAAAAATTCATTTGAAAGGTCTAAAACAACACAATCTTCTTCTAAATAAGTTTTATTAATTTTTGTGTTTTCTGGAATAACCTTTTGGTTTTTCTCATTTTTAGGCCCTTCTATCAGTAATTCAACTAGTTTTTCGTATGGATTATTGATAATTTCTTTTATATCTACTAGTCGGGCTTCTGGATTTAATTGATTATTTTCTTTTGCTGGAAAATATAAACTAACGATGGTTTGCCTTGCCTGTTCTTCTGCAATTTCTTCTTCTGGAACATATTCATCTACTATTGTTTCTTGTTCTTTGCTTCTTACATATTGTATTCCCAAATATCCTCCCACTAGTATGATAATTAATATCACAAAAAAAATGATTCCTATCTTTTTATTTTTCATAAGCATCCTCCTTGTACTTTTTATTTATATTACCTATCTTATTAATTGTTTGTCCTTTTTAGAACTATTTATTATGATATTTTAAGGGATATTTCTCCAGTTTTTTCCATTTGACAAAATGCTATTTTCCGTATACAATTAAGGAAGTTAGATAGATTTATTTTGTACAGAAAAGGAGTTTTTATCATGGAAAATATTTTACATGTTGGATTAGATGTTGGTTCAACGACTGTAAAGATTATTGTGATGGATGAAAATAAAAATACCATATATAAAGATTATAAAAGGCATTTTTCTGATACCAAAAATACCGTTTGTCACGTTTTAGAAGATTTATTAGGTCGATATCCTTCTTACTACTTTACTTTAGCTCTTACAGGATCTGGCGCTATGTCTGCTGCTAAATTTTTAGGCGTTAACTTTATTCAAGAAGTTGTTTCTTGCAAACGTGCTGTAGAAAAATATATTCCTAAAACAGATGTTGTCATTGAATTAGGTGGAGAAGACGCTAAAATTATTTATTTTGATGAATCTATTGAACAGCGTATGAATGGTACTTGTGCAGGTGGAACAGGCGCATTTTTAGATCAAATGGCTTCTCTTTTACATACTGATACTGCGGGGTTAAATGAACTTGCCAAAGGATACTCTACAATTTATCCTATTGCTTCTCGATGTGGGGTTTTTGCTAAAACAGATATTCAACCTTTAATTAATGAAGGTGCCGCTAAAGAAGATATTGCAGCTTCTATTTTTCAAGCTGTTGTTAATCAAACTATTAGCGGACTTGCTTGTGGTAGACCAATTAGAGGAAATGTTGCTTTTTTAGGAGGTCCTTTAAATTATTTATCAGAGTTAAGAACAAGATTTATTGAAACACTTAAACTAAAAGATGACGAAATTATTGTTCCAGAAGAAGCCCATCTTTTAGTTGCAAAAGGAGCTGCCCTAGATTCTATTAATTCTGATGTAATAACCACAACTGAATTATATAAAAAAATTGAAACTTTAAAAAATTCTCAAGATAACACAACCCATCCTTTAGACCCTTTGTTTAAAAGCAAGGAAGACTATCAAAAATTTCAAGAAAGACATGAAAAAGCAAAAGTAAAAAGGGCAGATTTAAACAGCTATGAAGGTAATTGTTATCTTGGTATTGATGCTGGTTCTACTACTACTAAATTAGTTTTAATTGATCAAGATGGAAAACTTTTATATTCTCTTTATGGAAGTAATGAAGGAAATCCATTAAAAAGTGTTATGAATATGTTAAGACAACTTTACGCTGTTTTACCTAAAAAAGCTATTCTACGATATAGTGGTGTTACTGGTTATGGAGAAAAATTAATTCAAACAGCATTAAATGTAGATTTAAATGAAATTGAAACTATTGCCCATTACACAGCAGCCAAAACCTTTGAGCCAAATGTAACTAGTATTGTTGATATTGGTGGACAAGACATGAAATACATACGTATGAAAAATGGCTCCATTGATAATATCATGTTAAATGAAGCTTGTTCTTCTGGATGTGGTTCTTTTATCGAGACTTTTGCTAAAAGTTTAAATTTAGAAATTTCTGAATTCGTAAAAGAAGCTCTTCAAAGTAAAAGACCAGTTGATTTAGGTTCTAGATGCACAGTATTTATGAATTCTAAAATTAAGCAAGCACAAAAAGAAGGTTATTCTGTTGGTGATATTTCTAGTGGATTATCTTACTCTGTTATTAAAAATGCTATTCAAAAAGTAATGAAAGTAAGAGATGTGGAAACACTTGGAAAATATATTGTTGTACAAGGTGGTACTTTTTATAATGATGCTGTTTTACGTGCTTTTGAATTAATTGTTGGTAAAAATGTAGTAAGGCCAGATATAGCTGGTCTAATGGGTGCTTATGGTATGGCTCTTTTATCTAAAGAACAATATGAAACTAATTTAGATATGGAATACCAATCCACCTTATTAAAACTTGAAGAATTAGATAAATTAGAAATTAAAGTCACTCATACTCGATGCAATAATTGTGAAAACCATTGTAAATTAACCATAAATAAATTTAGTAATGGTCAAATTCATATTTCTGGTAATCGTTGTGAAAAGGGAGCTGGAATTGTTACAAAATCTAAAAAATTACCAAATTTAATTCAATACAAACAAGAAAGAATTTTTGATTATAAACCATTGGAAGAACAATTTGCAACTAGAGGTACGATTGGTATACCTAGGGTTTTAAATATGTATGAAGACTATCCTTTTTGGTTTACCTTTTTAACAACCCTAGGATTCCGCGTTATTCTTTCTGAAAAAAGTACTCGTAAAACTTATGAAAAAGGGATGGAGTCTATGCCATCTGAATCTGTATGTTATCCTGCTAAGCTTTCACATGGTCATATTGAAAGTTTGTTAGAACAAGGTATTACAACTATTTTCTATCCATGCATGCCTTACTCTAGAAAAGAATATAAAAAAGCTGATAATCACTATAATTGTCCTATTGTTATATCTTATTCTGAAGTACTAAAAAATAATGTAGAAGGTTTAAAAAAAGATTCTATTAAATTCTTAAATCCATTTCTACCATTTGACCAAAAAAATCTAGTTAAAAAAATCATGGAATTAGATGAATTTAAAGAGTATAATTTTACAAAAGCGGAATTAATCGAAGCAGCTCAAAAAGCAGAAGCAGAATACCAAAAATGTAAAAAAGATATTCGAGATAAAGGATTAGAAACAGTAAGATATTTAGAAGAAAATAATTTAAAAGGTATCGTTTTAGCTGGTCGTCCTTACCATGTAGATCCAGAAATTAATCATGGAATAGATACTTTAATTACTTCTTTAGGTCTTAGCGTATTAACAGAAGATTCAATTTGTGATAAAACAGAAGTAAAAAGACCTATTAGAGTAGTAGATCAATGGGTATATCATGCTAGACTATATGCTGCAGCAGATTTTGTTGGAAAACATGATTGTTTAGAATTAGTTCAATTAAATTCATTTGGTTGTGGCGTTGATGCCGTTACAACAGATCAAGTGGAAGAAATTCTTAGCAGTTATAATAAAATGTATACTTTAATCAAAATTGACGAAGTCAATAATTTAGGAGCTGTTAGAATTCGTATTCGCTCACTTCTTGCTAGTATGAAAAAGCGTGAACAAGAAAAGAAACAAGAAATAGCTAGTGGTGATTACGGTGTTAAGAAAAAAATCTTCACAAAAGAAATGCGTAAGGATTATACAATTTTAATTCCTCAAATGGCTCCTATCCACTTTGAGTTGTTAGAAGCTGCTGTTCGTTCTTCTGGCTATCACGTAGAATTATTAAGAAATTGTACGCAAAATACAGTAGAAACAGGATTAAAATATGTAAATAATGATGCTTGTTATCCATCTATCCTTGTAACTGGACAAATGATAGAAGCTCTTCAATCTGGAAAATATGACTTAAATAAAACCGCTTTAATTATGTCTCAAACAGGTGGTGGATGTAGAGCTACTAATTATATCGGATTTATTCGTAAAGCATTAAAAGATGCTGGTTTTGAAAACATTCCTGTCATATCATTTAACATTGTTGGTATGGAAAAAATGCCAGGTTTTAAATTAACTGTACCTTTAATGGAAAAGCTATTAAGAATGGTAGTTTATGGTGATTTATTACAAAAAATGTTAACTAAAAATAGAGCATATGAAAAAAATAAAGGCGAAACACAAAAACTTTTCGACACTTGGATGGAAAAATGTAAAAAGTTATTACAAAAATGTACAAATAAAGAATTTAAGCAAAGTATCTATGATATTGTAAATGATTTTGAAAAAATTGAATTAGATACATCTATTGAAAAGCCTCGCGTAGGTATTGTTGGTGAAGTTTTAATAAAATATCATCCATTTGGAAATAATTATGTAGCTGAACTTTTAGAAAAAGAAGGAGCTGAAGTAATCTTACCTGATTTTATGGGATTTGCCAAATTTCTATGCACACATAAAATTACTTTTAATAATTTGTTAAATACTAATAAAACTTCTGCTAAATTAATGACAGTTGCTATTAAATTAATTGACATTTTAGAAAAAGACGTTAGAATTGCTTTAGCTAACTCTAGTAAAGGATATTTACAACCATGCGATATCTGGCATTTAGAAGAAAAAGTAAAAGATGTTTTGTCTATTGGTAATCAAACTGGTGAAGGTTGGTTTTTAACTGCTGAAATGATTGAATATATTGAAAATAATATTCCCAATATTGTTTGCGTTCAACCATTTGCATGTTTACCAAACCATGTAGTTGGCAAAGGAGTTATTAAGACTATTCGTGAAAAATATCCAGAAGCTAATATTTCGCCTGTTGATTATGATCCTGGGGCTAGTCAATCTAATCAAGTTAATAGAATAAAATTATTAATGACAGTAGCAAAAGATAATTTACAGTCTAATCAAAAAAGGAAACAAGCTTTAGAAAAAGAAAATGAAATAGAAATTAAACAAAAACAAACCGTTTAAAAAGTTACATAATGTAGAGTATGAGATAACTTAAGTGATCTCATACTTTTTTATTTCATGTATTTTTTTCTTTGTTTCTAAATATCCTAATTCATACAATTCATCTATTTTTTTCATATCCAATAAGCCAACTTTATTGCTCTTTATTTTTAAAACATAGTCCGCACCTTCCATTTCATAATTAGAAAGTTCTCTGCATAATAAATTGATAGATCGTCCTGCTACATCTATTAAATTTTTATCGCAATGATAATCTATTTCATCATCAAAAACAATGCTAACAATTTGCTCTGCTCCTAAACTTTTCAATTCTTTCCAAGGAACATTTTCTCTAATTCCTCCATCAATTAATTTTACATTTTTATAATCACAAGGAGAAAAAACTACTGGATAACTACAACTTGCTCTCACTGCTTTTCCAATATCTATATGATTAACAAATGAAATGTTATCTAGAAAAGTTTTTCTACTTTCTAAAGAAGTAAAACAAATTAAATTTCCTTGGCATAAATTAACACTAGGAATTACTAAAACTTTTTTGATATCCGAAATATCTTTAATATTTTTTGTTTTTGCTATTCTGTCGATTAGTTTTTCTATTTGTTTGCCACTATTTAGACCATCAATACAAATTCGTCCAGTAAAAATTAGACCGATAACTAATTTAAATATATTAATTATGTCAACATATTTTATTTTTTTACAATATTTTTTAAATATTTGATACATCTCATCTGAAGAAAATCCCATAGCATATAAACATGCCACTATACTTCCGTGAAGAAGTTCCTCCTACATAATCGAATTTAATGTCGGCTTCTTCAAAAGCTTTAATTGCACCAATATGTGCCGCTCCTTTAACACCACCGTCCTGCTAAACATAATCCATTTTTCAAATTTATCACCTAATATATATCTATGTATAAATTATATATTTAGTGATTCTATTATTCATCTATTAATTTTCAAACATATTAACATTTTTCTCAACAAAAAAAGTATTTTTCTTGCAAAAAAGCAACAAATACGGTATAATTAAAATAGATAAATATATAAAAAAGGAAATATAATATGAAAAAGATAAATAAAAAATTTTTAATAGTTATTTTAATATTAATGGTACTTACTCTTATAATATGTACTGTTAGCGAAGGTATTAACGTTGATTATTATGAACCATCTAGTAATGCTTCTTATCAACCTAATTTTCTAAATACAATTGGCTCTATTATAGGTCCTTTGCAAGTCATAGGAAGTGGTTTATCAATTATCATATTTATTGCTATAGGAATTAAATATATGGTTTCTAGTGTTGAAGAAAAAGCAGGATTTAAGGAAACTATGATGCCTTATATTATAGGTGCAATATTTATATTTGCTTCATCTAATATCGCTACTATCATATATAATTTAGTGAATTAAGGAGAAGAATAAATTATGATTACTAAAAAATTAGCTATAATATTACTTTTATTTATAATAAGTAATGTTTTGTTTTTAAACATTAATGTTTCAAATGCAGATTTTTCTTTAGATAGTATTATAAAAGGTGGGAAATCTTTTTTAGACTCTGGTAAAGAAGTGAATCAAACTATTAATGAAGCTAATTTAAAATCAGTATCTGATGGTCTATTTAATAGTTTATTGCTAATTGCTTCAAGTATTGCTATTATTATTGGAATTGTTTTAGGTATACAGTTCATGTTAGCAACGGTTGAAGAAAAGGCAGAAATTAAAAAAGCAATTATTCCTTATGTAATTGGTTGTGCCGTTGCCTTTGGTGCTTTTGGCATATGGAAATTAATAGTTTCTATTTTATCTGCAATATAAGAATAAGGAGAAAATAAAGATGAAAACTTTAGTAAAACAAAAAAAAATTATTATTTTATTTATAATATTTATTTTAACCATTTTATTTACATCACAAGCACTAGCAGCAGATTATTATCAATCACCTGATTTTATTAACAGATCTTCTCATGTACAAGGAGCTGGTAACCAACAACTTCTTAACGATACTATTAATAAAATGGTAACTATTCTTAGTAGTATTGGTTCTATCTTATCTGTAATTGTATTAATTATTTTGGGTATTAAATATATGATGGGAAGCATAGAAGAAAAAGCACAATACAAAAAAAGTTTAACCCCTTATATTTCTGGATGTGTTATTGTATTTGCAGCTTCGACTTTGACAGGTCTTGTCTATAATATTATTATTAATATCTTTTAAAAAAGAAGAAAGTATAAATCTACTTCCTTCTTTTTGTTATATATTGAAAGACATAACAAAATTATAATCTTCTCCTAGTTTAACAATCATATTCTTTTCTATTATGTTATTTTGTTGATTTGTTATATCAGTTAATTTTATTTTATATATATATATATCGTCTTGTTTTTCTAAATCATCATATTCTATATTATTATATTCAAAAAAGTTCTTTTTAATATAATCCTTATATTGTTCTATTGTAGGAAAATAATTATTTTTAAAACTTTGTGGTAATAATTTATAAGAATTAATATAATCTTTAGCGTTTATCATCTTAATAAATTTGCTAATATTCATTAAAACTTTTCTTTCATTACTTGAAGCATTGTATTCCGATTGAAATTCATCACTCATAATCGTATAAGTATCTAATTTAAGTGTATATTTCATAATAGCTTTTTGATTAAATATATAATAATTATTATATTGGTCAATACAAGTGTACACTTTACTAGATCCTTCTCCAGAAACTGTATAGCGAGATAATTGTATTTTTTCAATTGCTTCTCTATTTTCCTCAATATAATTTTTATATTCTTCTAAATTTCCAAAACGTTTTTCTCTATACTCCTTATCCAATGTTTCAAATGCTTGTTGTGTATATTGTAATGCTTCTTCTTTATAATTACTTAAATAGTTAGTTGCTATTTGATCATCTTTAATACGATAATAGCTAAATACATTTTGTGTATTCCTATTAATATTTCCTTCTTCTTTTCCTATATATTCTTTTGCCCTATTTTCATATTGACTAGCATTTAGTGGTTCAATACTAAAAGTTACTTGACTATTATCTATTTTTACTATAAAATAAGATACTTCATCTAAATTCATTGTTTGAGTATAATAAATATTACCTTTTATAAAATAAATTTGCAAATTTTTCTGATGAATCATTTTCATTTCTTTTGCTTTAAATGTTCTAGATTGATTATAGGTGTTAACTTTTGCATATAAATTATTAACTGTAATATTATTTTGGTTAATATATTCACTACTCAATAAATCATATATAGCTTGTGCTTTTTGCTGTGATGTTTGAATATTTAATGCGTTTAATAAATCTTCATCCACTATATTTTCTTGATGATTCTTATCTAAATTTAAAGAAGCTATTGTTAAATATTTTTGAATACAATTTTGTACTGTGTAATACATTGTTGCACTATTTACATCTTGTACTTCCGTATCTATTAGTATTTGGTCTCCACCATTTAAAGAAGTATTTAAATTTTCTTCTGTCAAATTGCCTTCTCCTATATTAGTATTTATCGTATTGTTAACTTCATCATGATTAGTTAATAAATACAATAATAAGGCTGTTATTAAAATAATTACAATAATTAAAAATATTATCATTATTTTTATATTTTTCACTTTTATATCACCTATACCAATAATTATTCTGGTTCTGTAACTCTTATTATTTTTCCTGGTGCACTATACCCTTGTAAAAACCAATTTACTTCATATGGATTACCATTTCTTCCTTTCCAGTTATTTTCATTTCCACAATCATATGCCTTTGCCACACCATTGTTTACCTCAGCTATAATTTGCATGTGATGAACGTTGCCATTCCATTTTACAAAAATATCTCCTGGTCTTAATTCATTAATAGGGTTTTCTCCTTGATTAACTTGTATTTCTGTCCAACCATATCTTTGATTCCAATTTGTGTTAAAAAATTGTTGTGTATTCGTTTGTCCTCCTTCAAATTCTGTATAACCGTATTCATATAATACCCAAGATACATAAGCACTACAGTCAATTGTTCGTCCAGTTGGAGGAATAGACGTTCCCCCATAAGTTGTAAATCTTTGACATACTTGAAGCCATACACTTTTTGCTACCTCTAAAAAGCTAGAAGGAACTTCCGTTGTATTAATATTACCTGTGAATTTACCAAATATTCTATTCCATAGGTTAATTTGTTGCTCATACAAGGCTGCTGTGTAATCAGCTTTTTCTTGTATAGTATATTCATCTATTCCAATTCGATGAACACTTCCACATTTTTGTTCAAACTCGCCTGGTTTTGTATATACAAACTCTCGTAAAATATAATTTCCTCCAGATCCACTGTTACCTTCTCTATGTATTGTATCTGTTCCACAAAGATCTGAATATACACTTAACATTCCTTTTAAAGTTCCAGGCTCTCCATACCCATTTTGATTACAATTAGCAGCTTTCCTTTCATTATATTTTTGTTCTATTAATCCACTTAAAGCTCCTCCTTGCTGATATTTTTCAAATGTACTGGCAAGTTTTTGAACTCCTTCTTCAAAAGTAGCAATATATGCAAGTGGAGATCCATTCGGAGTATCTAACCCCCAAAAATTTTGATTATTACCATCTCCTTGAAATCCACTTTCTTTCCATGCCATTGTGATAACCAATTCTGGATTAACTCCATATTGCTTGCTCCACTTTAATATATCTTCTGCTCTATTAGCAAAATTATTTTTAAAAGATTCTGCCATTGCATTATTGGTTGTTTTTAATTCTTCATACAGTGCTGTTAAAGCCTCTTTAAATTGTTGTTCTGTAACAGAAGCAGTTGTTAAAGAAATATTTCCAGTTGATGTAGTAGTTGTAGTTTCATTTCTCTCATCTGCACTTGCAATATCACCAAACAAGAAAAGCCATATAGCAGCTAAAATTGAAGTAACCATAGTTACAATAACAACAACTATTAGTACTTTTAGAATGACCGTTTTAATTACTGACATGATAGCTACCTTTATAACTGTTTTTAATTTTTGTAATTCTCCCATCTTTTCCCTTACATCCTTTTTATAAAACTACTTCTATTTTCTCTTTTCCATCCTCTTGTATTAATGAAATAATGTGTTTTTTTTCTTCTATCTCCGTTGTCCCTGTTGATAGCATGTCCGTTTTCATGGTTATTCTATATCGTGTATCTAATATTTTTTCAATACTAAATAATTGCTTATCTTTTATTTCAATATTATAATATTTTTCTATAAAGTCTTTTAAAGTAGGAAATTTTTCTTCTTTACAATTGTTAGATAACATATCATAAGATAATTGTAATTGTCCTTGTATACAATTTTCTATAAAATCATGTATAGTTGAATTATAAATATCCTGGTTTGTTTTTCCAGTTATTGTATTATTTTTAAAATAATATATATTATTTTGTGCTATACTTTCTTCTTCTTTGCTGTTTTGTTCTTTTACAAGACTATTTAGTAATTGTATTATGAGTATACCAAATACAATCATACCAAAAATATACCATACTAATTTCCTATTTTCATTCCAAATTCTTATAATATTCATATCTATCACCTATTAAGCTAATCTATTAACATCTTTAATTCCTTTTATGATATCATTTATTTGCTTACCTGAAAGATTTCTGTCTGCTAATGATTCTCTTAATTGTTTTAAATCTTTTCCAGAAGTATTTTTAGTAGATAAACCTGCTATATATTGTTTTTGTTCTCTAGTATAGTTATCTCCTAACTTATAAGAATTAATAATTGTTTCATCATCATTTATTCCCATTCTATTACATTCACTAGCAAATCGAATTGCTTCTTTTACTTCCTCTGGATTTGTAAAGTTCTTTTGATACATTCTAATTACATCTGGATCTTTATAATGCTTTTTAATCTGTTTTTCTTGCATTAAATCGTCATATGTCTCACCATATTTACCATACTTGTAGGTTTCTCTTATATTTTTTGCTCCATTTATTCCACCACCAATAACTTGGTCTCCTAAATTGTATAAATTATTTCCTACCTTATTTCCTACTAATGCAGCTGCTCCTCCATACTTAAATACATTAGAAAAGTCATCAGAAGCTAATCCAGCAGCCACTCCAACTGTTCCTAATGTTGCCATTGAAGCAGCTTTTAAAGTTCCTCTTGCCAAGCTTCTTAAAGCTTTTTTTCCAGTATTTTTATTTACATATCTTTTAGCTACTGCACCAATTCCAGCAGCAGTAGAGTTAAGTTTCTTTTTCTTTTTATTTGTTGCTGATTCATTTTTAGTAGTATCTCTCTCCTGACCAGTATAAGTTGCTCCATTTTGTTGGCGCATAGGAGATCCATTATTTTCATTGGTAGGAAGAGATGTTGGATTTTGATTAATAGGTTGCGTTCCTCCATTTCCATTTCCATTT
>CANQZU010000021.1 GCA_947628415.1 uncultured Clostridia bacterium
GTGCTATTTGTTGGTCCTGTTATTTCTCCTGTTTGGCCATCTACTGTATATCTATTATGTGTGTCATTAAATTCTACTTCAATAGGACTAGTTTCTAGTGTTACAGTTGCGTCTATTCCATCATCTTCTATTTGTTTTTTTAATTCATATGCAGTTACTGCTCCTGTATCTCCTACTTTTAACTTCTCTGCTTTTGACTCCATATATGCTAATCTTAATTGCTCTTTTTCTCCATTTTTTGTTGTTTCAATTTTGGCATTTTGTGCTTGGGTTAATATTCCATTTTCTCCTGTTAACATCGCTATTGATACACCTGCTAAAATTAAAAGTACTATTATTGTGATTACTAATGCAATTAATGTAATACCTTTTTGATTAATTTGTTTTTTCATTCTTTTCCTCCTTATTTTCTTTTGTTTTATGTATTGCTGTTATATTAATCCAAAGTATATATTTACAATTTTATTTTGTCAATAGTTTTAGAAATTTATTCATGTCTAATTTTTAAAATAGATGCATTTTATAAACATAAAAATGTTTTTTAATATACACTTTTAACAAATTAAATTTCATTCTAAACTGAATCAAGAAAAAGTTGAAAAAGCAAAAAATAAAGTGTCTCAAAATTATTGAAACACCTTATTTTTTAATTGTTATACTTCTAGAAAATATTACCATCATTAAAACTATGTCTATCTAATACTCCTAGGCAATAACATTTTCTATACAAAAGATAATACTTTTATTTCTAATATTTCTTCTTTACTAATTAAATTCTATTCATTTACTAATAAATCTGCATATTTATCATCGAACACAGATGTTGGTATACAAACTATTGGGCGAACTGTACGAGAGGTGTTACTTACGTCGCTGTAGGCAAAATATCCTGGGGGACCTATCACACTCAATCCGTAGCTTCTGTTGGCATCGTTCGGAGAAGCCAGCCACCAGAAAAGGGATGTGCTTTTATTGTAAATTCCATGATTGTCTCCAGTTTGTAACCAACTTACTTGCGTGTTGTGTCCATATCCATAACTTCCAGAAGTAAATGTTGGATTTATTAAATTAGTTGTTTTATTAGAACGATAATTATATGAGGCTGCAAATAATTCTATCGTTGGACTTCCTATCGCAAATACTGCATCGTTATTTTTATATTTTGCCCATGGCCCATCTTTTGAAGTATCTGTTAACCATGCTGTTGCTTGTATATTTGGATTAGTGTTAGTAGAAACAAATAATTCGCTTATCTTTGAATTTAATTTCTGTCCTTCTTTACTTACTAAAGAACCATTTCCATACTTATTTACATCTTTTGAATAATAGTCACCTGGAATATAACTTCCTACACATTCATCTGTTATTAAATAAGCATATTGGCTGTCTTGAAAAAATAATCTCCATACACCTGTCGTAAATTCTTCTGTTTTTACAGTATAATTTCCTACTTTCCATCCATATTTTTCAGTATTTTTTGCTTCTTGCTCTGTTCCAATTTTTAATGTTTCTGGATTATAATTTTGGGTTTCTTTTGATGAACCTTCTCCAAAAATTTCTGTTACTGCTACCTTATGATTTCCATATTCTGCTTTCGTTGTTAAGGTAAGAGTCTTTAAATCATCTGGTAGTGTATCTGGTATAATAAAATATTTTCCCAATATTTCTATTAATTGATCTTTTGAAATATCTCCATCATTGTTTACTTGTACTGCTAAAATATCAGTTTGTGCTTGTTTTATTACATCTGCTCTTTGTGTGTCCTTTTTTGCATTTTGTGCTTGAGTTAATATTCCATTATCCCCTGTTAACATAGCAATTGAAATACTTGCTAAAATTAATAATACAATAACTGTTATAACTAAAGCTATCAATGTAATTCCATTTTGTTTAATTGATTTTTTCATTTCTTTCCTCCCTTTTCTCTTTGGTTTCATGTTTTATTATTTTACTTTATGATATGTTTTTATCATTTTCTTTTTAATTATTCTATTTTTTATCCGAATAGTCCTCTTTTTTTAACTGGTGGTTGCTCATTCATAGTTTTTGCCAATTGAGTTAATAAATCTCTTTGTTCTTTAGTTAGTCTTTTTGGGGTTTGTACTATTACAGTAAATATAAAATCACCTACGTTATTTGAATTAACAGATTTAAAGCCTTTATTTCGAATAGTAAATTTAGTTCCTGTTTGAGTACCATCTGGAATTTTATAAGTTTCTTTTGAACCATCTACCATTGGTATTTCCAGTTCTGCTCCTAAAGTTGCTTGTGTAATAGTAATTGGTACTTCACATAAAACTTGATTTCCTTTTCTGGTATAAATAGGATGTTTTTTTATTTTAACTGTAATATATAAATCTCCTTTTTCTCCTCCTTTTTCTCCTGGTTCTCCTTCTCCTCTAAGAACAACAGTCTGATTGTCATCAATTCCTGCTGGAATTTTTATCTTAATTTTAGGCTGTTTTCTTACTGTTCCTTTACCATGACAAATTTCGCAAGGTTCTTTAATAACTTCTCCTGTTCCATGACAATTGCTACAAGTTCTTCTTGTTTGCATTTGTCCTAAAATAGTATTTTGTACTTGTGTTACTTGACCAGTTCCATTACATACACTACATTTAGTAACAGATGTTCCTGGTTTTGCTCCACTTCCATGACATATAGTACAAGTTTCGTCTCTTGTTATGATAACTTCTTTTTCAACTCCTAAAAATGATTGTTCAAAAGTAATATCTATACCCAGATTTAAATCAGCACCTTTTCTTGGTCCATTTTGCCTTTTAGAGGATGTTCTTCCTCCAAATCCACCTCCAAAAAAGGAAGAAAAAATATCTCCTAAATCTCCAAAATCGCCAAATCCATCAAATCCAGAGCTAGAATAAGAATAATAACCCCCTTGTCCTCCAAATGGGCCTCCTGCTCCTCCAAATCCCTGTGGTCCATCATGTCCAAATTGATCATACATTCTTCTTTTTTGTGGATCAGATAAATTCTCATATGCTTCATTTACTTCTTTAAATTTAGCTTCTGCTTCTGCTTTATTATCTGGATTAGCATCTGGATGATATTTTTTAGCAAGCTTACGGTATGCCTTTTTTAGTTCATCATCAGAAGCATTTTTGCTGACTCCTAATACTTCATAATAATCTCTTTTATTTGCCATCCTTTTAGTATATGTTAGCCTTTAAAACTAACACATTTCCTCCTTTTTCTTAAACTTTATTTTAGCTACTTTAAAAAACTATTAAATCTATTTTTCCATTTGTTCTTCTCTATATAATTTATAAGTTTTACTGATGTCATCTAAAAAATCTTTTGTCGTCTGCCCTCTTTTTTCTATTAATTTTTCTACTTCCTTTTCACTAAATTGATTTTTTTCTAATAATTCTAATATCTTTTTTTTGAAAAATGGTACTTTTTTTGATAATTCTATTGTTTCTGAATCTGAATATTCTTCGTTAATAGTTGATTGCATTTCACAATATTTTTGCATACTATCTGGTAAAGCTCTTGTATGTACTGTTAATGCTAATGGATTGTATCTACATGATATTATTCTTGGTTCTCTTGAGAATCCATCTATATTAATATATCCATATTGAATCATAAAATAGGACATTAGTAAATTACTTTTATTTTTATCGTCCATCATGTAATTGTAAAGTAAACCTAAAAATTTGTCGTTTGGATATATTATTTTTTCTGCCATAGAAGGATGACCTGAAGTATCTTTAGTTGGTAAAATTATTTTACCAGATGGTGTTATTGTAATCATCCAGTATTCATCAGAATCAGAATATTCCCAATCTATTTGTTTGTCAATGATTTTATTTGCTATTTTTTTCATTTTTTCATAGGAAATCGTTAGTGGTTGTTTCTCCTCTATTTTTAATTTTTCCATTCTGTAGATAAAATCCCTTTCTTATTTATTTTACAATTATATTATCATTTATAGAATATTAGGCTGATATATTAAATTTATCTATATCAGCCTTGTTTTATTTTCTATTTTTGTTATTTGTCATCTTCCACTTTATAGTCTGCATCATATACATTTCCATCATTACCTGTTTGATCTCCTTGTGCTGTTTGATTTGTATCTGTTTGCCCTTGATTTCCATCTGTACCATTTGGATTAGCTGCTTTGTATAATTTTTCTGACATATCATAAAATACTTTTGTTAGCTTTTCTGTTGCTTCTTTAATTTTTTCAGTATCATTAGTTTCTAAAGCTTTTTTAGTATTTTCAATTTCTGTTTCTACTTTTGCTTTTTCTTCTCCACTTATTTTGTCTCCTAAATCATTTAATGTTTTTTCACTATTATATACTAAACTTTCTGCATTATTTTTTACTTCAATTTCTTCTTTTTTCTTTTTATCTTCTTCTGCATGTGCTTCTGCATCTTTTACTGCTTTGTCAATATCTTCGTCAGTTAGATTTGTTGACGCTGTAATTGATACATTTTGGCTATTTCCTGTTGCCATATCTTTAGCAGATACATGAACAATACCATTGGCATCAATATCAAAAGTTACTTCAATTTGTGGTACTCCTCTTGGTGCTGCTGGAATTCCTGTTAATTGAAATCTTCCTAATGTTTTATTATAAGCTGCCATTTCTCTTTCTCCTTGTAGAACATGAACTTCTACTGATGTTTGACCATCTGCTGCTGTTGAGAAAATTTGTGATTTTTTAGTTGGTATAGTAGTATTTCTTTCAATTAATTTAGTAAATACACCACCATATGTCTCAATTCCAAGTGATAAAGGTGTTACATCCAATAATACTAAATCTTTTACATCTCCAGATAATACACCACCTTGAATAGCTGCACCGATAGCAACACATTCATCTGGATTAATTCCTTTATCAGCATCTTTTCCTGTAATTCTTTTTACTGCTTCTTGTACCGCTGGAACTCTTGTAGAGCCACCTACTAATAATACTTTGTGAATATCATTTGGAGTTAAACCTGCATCTTTTAATGCTTGGTTAACAGGTCCAGCAGTTGCTTCTATTAAATCATGAATTAATTCTTCAAATTTTGCTCTTGTTAAATTAATATCTAAATGTTTTGGTCCTGTACTATCTGCTGTAATAAATGGTAAGTTAATTTGTGTTTGTTGTACACCAGATAATTCAATTTTTGCTTTTTCTGCTGCTTCTTTTAATCTTTGCATTGCCATTTTATCTGATTTTAAATCAATTCCATTTGATTTTTTAAATTCATCTACTAAATAGTCTATGATAGCTTGATCAAAATCATCACCACCTAAATGAGTATTACCATTTGTAGCTAAAACTTCGAATACACCATCACCAATATCTAGAATAGAAACATCAAATGTTCCTCCTCCTAAATCATAAATCATAATTTTTTGGTCTTGTTCTTTGTCCATTCCATAAGCAAGAGAAGCTGCTGTTGGTTCATTAATAATTCTTAATACCTCTAGTCCTGCTATTTTACCAGCATCTTTTGTTGCTTGTCTTTGACTATCACTAAAATATGCTGGAACAGTAATAACTGCTTGTGTTACTTTTTGTCCTAAATAGTTTTCTGCATCTGCTTTTAGTTTTTGTAAAATCATAGCAGAAATTTCTTGTGGTGAAAATTTATCACCTTCTATATCTACTTTTTCATTTGTTCCCATTTTTCTTTTTATTGATATTACCGTGTTGTCTGGATTAGTAACTGCTTGACGTTTTGCAATTTGTCCTACTAATCTCTCCCCATTTTTTGAAAAGGCAACAACAGATGGTGTTGTTCTGTTTCCCTCTGCATTTGGTATAACTACTGGTTCTCCACCTTCCATAACAGCTACACATGAATTTGTTGTTCCTAAATCAATACCTATAATTTTTCCCATTTTAAAATTCCTCCTTAAAATTTATTTATATTTAAAAAATTAATAACTTAAATTATTGAAATTTAGTTGGCTACAACTACCATTGAATGTCTAATTACTCGATTTCCTATTTTGTAACCCTTTCTATATTCTTGAGCAATTTCTTTTTCTCCTAAATTTTCATCTTGAATACTGCTTACCGCTTCATGTAATTCTGGATCAAAAGTTTCTCCTATTGCTTTAATTTCTTCCACTCCTTTAGATGTTAAAACATCTTTAAATTGTTTTAATACTAATTCTATTCCCTTTTTATATTCTTCGTCTTGTGTTTCTACTTTTATTGCATTTTCTAAATTATCCACTATTGGAAGTATGACTTCTATAATGTCAGAAAGAATTGAATTGTATAATACCTCTCTTTCTTTTCCGCTTCGTTTTTTAAAGTTCTCAAATTCTGCTAATATTCTTTTATATCTATCTTCTAGTTCATCATAATCTTGTTTTGGTACCATATCCTTTGATTGGCTTTCTTGTTCTTTGCTTTCTATCTCTTTATCTTCTAATTTTTTATTTTCTTTTTTTTCTTCATCTGCCATTTTTCTTTTCTCCTTTCTCTTTTTTACTCTTTGCCTTCATTTAACTTTTTACTTATATATTTCATTACAGAAATAACTTTTGAATAATCCATTCTCTTTGGTCCTATAATTCCAATTGTTCCTAAATCTCTTCCATTTACTTTATGTTTGAAAGTAACAACACTAAAATCTTTTAATTCTTGTTTTTCATTTTCTTCTCCAATGTATACATTAATATCTTCTGCAAATCCTGAATTTAACATGTCTGCAATTAACTCTTTGGTGTCTAATATGTTTACAAAATTTTTAGCTACTTCTAAACTGTTGAATTCTGGTAAATCAAATGATTTATTGGTTCCTTCTAAATAAATTTTATTTTCTTCTTCTAAAACTTTTTTAATTTGCACAACAATAGGTTTAATAACATTAACACTATAGGTCATTTCATCATACAAATATTCTTCTAATGGTCTATCTATGTTTTCAATTGGTTGATGTTTTAATTTATTATTAAACATATAATTCATTGTTTCTACTTGTTTTTCTGTTACATCTTCGTCAAATTTAATAATTGTTTCTTTTACTAGTCCAGAATCAGTTAAAATAACTGCCATCATCATTCTAGAACCTAACAAAACAAATTTTATTTCTTCTATTAATTGAGTTGTTGTTTTAGGTCCAATAGAAACAGTTGTATAATGGGTTACTTCTGATATAGTATTAGCTGTTATTTTTGTTAAATCCTCTATTTCATTTATCTTTGTTTCTAATTTTGAGCTGATGTATTTTATTTCTTCTAAACTTATATCATTGTCATTTAAAAGTTCATCCACATAATAGCGATATCCTTTTGCTGATGGTACTCTCCCACTAGATGTATGTGTTTTATCTAGAAAGCCACTTTTTTCTAATTCAGACATTTCATTTCGGATGGTTGCACTACTACATTCTAATCCATGAGTATGTGTCAAAGCATTCGAGCTTACTGGTTCGGCTGTATTAATGTATTCTTCTACAATAGCTTGCAAGACTTTCTTTTTTCTTTCATCTAACAATTTTTTCACCTCTTTTAGCACTCTTTATATTTGACTGCTAACTTTATATATATTATACCCATATTTAGCACTTGTCAATACTTTCTGCTAATTTTTATAATTTTTATATAATAAAAAGTCCCTCAATTTTGAGAAACTCCTTCTTTTTATTCTGCTGATATACTTGATTTTAATATTTCAAAAAATCTTTTTCTTTTGCATTCCAGTCCTTGTGAATCTTCAAATTGTATCTGTCCTTTTCCATTATTAAGCATATTCTTTTCTTCTAATATATTTTTTAGATGTTTAGCAAGATTAGGCGCTCCATTAAAAAATTCTACTTTTCCTAATATTTCTTGTATTTCTTCTTGAATTAGTGGATAATGCGTACATCCTAATACTACGTTTTTCACTTTTCCTTGATACATACTTATATTTTCTTTTAAATATTCTTTAATTTCTTTTTGATTTGCCTGTTCTATTTTTTCAGCTAAACCTGTACAAGGTAATAAATATGTTTTATGATTATCATATTTTTTTATAAGTGAATTAAATTTTTCACTATCTATAGTTCCTTTGGTTGCCATGATTAAAGTAGGTTTATCATAAGCATAATCATATACCATTTTATAAGCTGGTTCAATCCCAATAAATATCATAAAAGGATATTTTTCTCTTAAGTATTGTAATGCTTTAGCACTAGCTGTATTGCAAGCTATTACAATTAATTTACAGTTTTCTTGAATCAAATATTTTACTATCTGGTCACATAATTGTCTTATTTGTTCTACTGTTCTATCTCCATAAGGATTATTTTTTGAATCACTATAATATAAATAGTTTTCATTTGGTAATAGTTTTATAATTTCACGTAGTACAGTTACTCCACCAATTCCTGAATCAAAAATTCCTATTTTTCCATTTTTATTCACCAATTTCACTCTTTCTTTCTATTTTTATTATTTCAGAAATTACTTTATTTAAAAAATTTAAGTTATCTAATAAAATTTGTTGCTATAATTGGTTCATTTTGAGGCAATTCAATTCCAGATTTTTTTCCTGCCTCTATAGATTTTAATAGCCATGCCATATTATTACCTAAAGTTCTCATTGTTTGCATGCCTTCTTCATCTTTTTTTACCTCTTCTGGTGTATTTCCATGTACCATATTCCAATATTGAGAAGATACAATTGGCATATTACTAATTCCAAAGTATTTATTTATCTCATCTAAAGTTGCCGTTGCTCCTCCTCTTCTACAACTAGCAACTGCTGAAGCAGGTTTGTGACTAAATAAATTTCTTCTTCCATAAAAAGCTCGATCCATAAAAGAAGATAACATACCAGAACTAGCTGCAAAGTGAACAGGAGTCCCAAAAATAAAGCCATCGGTTGTAGGTACTTTTTCTAAAAATTCATTTACTTTATCTTTGACAAAACATTTTCCTGTTTTTATACAAGTTCCACAACCTAAACATCCAGCTATTGGGTTATTTCCTAACCAAAAAATTTCTGTATCAATTCCATTTTTATTTAAACTATCTTCTACTTCTTTTAAAGCTGTATAAGTACAGCCTTTTGAATGAGGACTTCCATTTACTAATAAAACTTTCATTATTTTTCCTTCTTTCTATTCAACTTTATTAACACTATTGTATTCTAATTTTATATTTTTATATCACTTATATAAATTTTAAGCTTTTCTCATATCATCAAAAACAATACTATCCATATCTTTTCTATGTTTTTGTGTATTTTTTCGAATTATTGTAGAACTAATAGGATATTTTACTCTTTTTCTATCTACTTGTACTTCTTGTACTTGTAAATCTCTTGCAACAAATTTTCCATATGGTTCACTATTATAAAAATGAGTTACTTCAATATTTTTTACTAATTCTTTTAAATAATCTATTTGTATTTTTACGCTTTGTTCATCTAATCCATACTGTTTAGGTGGATTTTTAGCATAAATAATATTAACGTCTGGATAAATTTGTTTAATCCAATTTGCTCTTGTTTTAAGTGATAATGTAGTTACATCTGTCTCATATATTATAACATAGAATTTGTCCATTTCTTGAAGTCCCTTTTCTATTAAATATTGGTGTCCTTTATGTAATGGTGCAAATTTTCCGATGGTAAATCCTATCCTCATGTTTATCACCTTCTTAATTTTTTATTAAATAAAAGTAAAACAGAAAAATCTAAACTTCTCTGTTTTATTAAATAATTATGGCGGAGTGGGTGGGATTCGAACCCACGGGCCCTGATTTAGGACTACTACAGTTCCAGTGTAGCTCGTTATGACCACTTCGATACCACTCCATCATCCATTGATTATTATAAACTATTTATATTGAAAATACAATAAATATTATTTTCTATCTATGACTTTCTTAATCTTAAAGCATTTAAAATTACAGTTATACTACTTAATACCATTGCTAAACTTGCCATCATTGGATTTATAGATATACCAATTGGTCTTAAAATCCCAGTTGCAATTGGTATCATAAATAAATTATAAAAGAAAGCCCAAAATAAATTTTGTTTAATATTTCGAATGGTTTTTTTACTAATATTTATTAATTTAGTTATACTTTTTAAATCATTACTAGTAAGTATTACATCAGATGAATCCATGGCAATATCTGTTCCTGTGTTAACACTCACTCCAATATCACTTAATGTTAAAGCAAGTGTATCATTTATTCCATCTCCACACATCATTACAAATTTATTTTTCTTCTTTAGTTCTTTTATTATTTCTGCTTTTTGGGTAGGCAAAACATTACTAATTACTTGTTCTATTCCAATTTGTACCGCAATATTTTTAGCTGTTTCTTGATTATCACCGAGTTAACATGACTGTTTCTATTTTATTCTTATTTAAAGTTTCTATTACGTCTTTTGCATTTTCTCTGATTAAATCATTAATTCCTACTATAGCTATAATTTCTTTGTTTTTTACTACATATACAATACTATTTCCTTCTTGTGCTAATTTATTTTCCTCTTCTACATGACTATTAGAAATCTCATATTTTGAAAGCATTTTAGCATTTCCAAGTAATATTTCATCATTTTGTATTTGGCTTTTAACACCTAATCCAACTATATTTTCAAAATCAGTTATTTCTAAAGGTTCTATTTTATTTTCTTTTAAGTACTCTGTAAATGCTTTTCCTATTGGGTGAGTAGATTTTGTTTCAATACTACCTACTATTTGCATTAAATGTTTTTCTTCTATACTACTAAAATTAATAATTTTAGCTATTTTTAATTTCCCATAGGTTAATGTACCTGTTTTATCAAATACCACCATATTTACTTTTTGTGCATTTTCTAATATCTCACTTTTTTTTACTAATATACCATTTTCTGCACATAATCCTTCTGCTATTACTACAGCCAATGGTGTTGCTAGACCTAAACTACATGGACAAGCTACTACTAAAATACTAACAAATGTTGTAAGAGCCATTTCCATTGGCTGACCTAAAATTAAGTAAATTATAAATGTTATTATACTAATTGCTAATACTACTGGTACAAATATTCCAGATACTTTATCTGCAACTTTTGCAATAGGAGCTTTTGTTCCTGAAGCCTCTACAACTAATTTTACAATTTCAGATATAGTAGATTCTTTTCCAATCCTTTCTGCTCGATATTCTATATAGCCATCATAATTAATACTTCCTGCTATAACTTTACTTCCTATTTGTTTGGCAACTGGTTTACTTTCTCCAGTGATAAAAGATTCATCTAAATGTGTTCTTCCTAATAGAATTTCTCCATCTACTGCAATCTTTTCTCCTGGCTTTGCTACTACAATATCTCCTTTATTTATTTCATCTAAAGTTACTTTTTTTTCTACTCCATCTATTTTGATAACAGCTGAGTCAGGTGTGATTTTTACTAATTTTTGAATAGCCTGCTTAGTCTTATCTTTACTAATGCCATCTAAATATCTTCCTAATTTTATAAAATAGATAACAATAGCTGCAGATTCAAAGTATAAATTCATGACTAGAGCATGATTACCCATACATACTCTATACATATTATAAATACTATAAGCCAAACTAGCTATAACTCCTATTCCTACTAATGTATCCATATTAGGCGTTTTATGAATTAAATTTTTATAACCATTTTTTAAAATGTCAAAACCATACCATATAAATGCCATTGTTAATAAAAATAAACAAATCATATAATTGATAGAATTTGTGTGAGGATCTAAAATAGAAAAAGTTGGTAAATTTATCATATGTCCCATAGATATATACATAAGTACAATAGCTAAAATGGTGAAAATAATAAACTTTGTTTTTTCTTTTTTTGTCTTTTTTTCCATTTTAATCTCTTTAAATTCACCTAAGCTTTTAAATCCAGCTTGTGCAACAAATTCTTCTAGTTTACCTAAATCTAATATTTTTTCATCATATTCAATTGTAGCATTTGCCATTACTAGATTGACATTAGCATTTATGACACCATTTTGCTTATTCAAATATTTTTCAAGTCCATTTGAACAAGCAGAACAAGTCATTCCATCAATCGATAAGATTATCTTTTTCATTTTTTAATCTTCCTTTACTACTTCAAATCCAATGTCTTCAATTTTTTCTTCCATAACTGTTTTAGAAACTTTTTCTTCTGCTGTAACAGTAACTGTTCCTTTATTATGATCAGCTAGGACTTCTTTTACCCCTTCTATATTTTTTAGAGCATTTTGTACTCTATTTTCACATCCATTACATACCATTCCTTTTACTTTTATTATTGTTTCTTTCATCTTTTATCATCCTTTCTTTTTATGATTTATTAAGTTTTTTAAATGAACAAATCAACTCTTATATTACTTTATCTTAACACAAAAGCAAGAAATTATCAACTAATTTCCTGCTTTTTTAATTCCTTTTTTTATTCTTTCTCTTTTTTCATTGCTTGATTTAATTTTTTAGACATTTTTATTCCAATCCAATAATTTATGACAAACATTACAATAAATATTATGGTATAACCTATATAAAAATATTTTGGCATACTTTTGTAGATAGAAATGACATCCCAAAGTCTATATGTCCATGTATACATATAGATGGGAGGAATAACTAGCATAACTCCTATATATCCTACTATAACTTTAAGTATGTTGTGTAATTTTTTAGTTGAAATAGTTATATAGGCTATGGTTATTGCAAATCCTGATAAGATTGATATACTTATATATCTTGTCGTTATATAGCTAATTTCTTTTTGAACACTGATCCAAACAGAAAATCCTAATGGGTCAAAAAAGTCACCTATTGTATGTTCGTGTCCATCATTGATTTCATGATTTTCGATATCTTCTTGATAAGGAGCTTTTTCACGATCTTCCTCTAGCAATTTAGCAAATAATCCTATCGAATCACCAATTCCCTTTATTTTTTCTTTATCAATTTTTGTTAAATCTTCTGCATAGTCATTACTAAATAACATTATTTGATTTTCTTTACATTCTTTACATATTAAATTGAGTGTAAGTATAGTATATATAGTAATAGTTGAAATGATGAAAACTAATAGTATTTTTCCTATTTTCTTTAGAATTGTTTTCATTTTAAGCTCCCCCTTTCTCTTAATAATTTCATAATTTGACCGACTCTTCTTTTGGATACTGTCTCTTGTGTATTATCTTTTAGTTTTACCAAAACAGTGCCAAGGATACTTGTATCAAAGCATTTTACTTGTTTTATATTAATAATACAAGAATTTGAAATTCTTATAAAATCTTTTAATTTAAACATATCTTCTAATTCATACAACTTATATTTGATTTTATAGGTTCCTTCTTGTGTTTTTACATAATTGTATTTCTCTTTACTAAAAAAACAAATAACTTTTTCTAAATCAATAAAATAAATTTCATTGTCTTTACTTGCTACAATTTGATTAGGTGTTATGTTTATATTAGAAATAGAGGCAATTAAATTTTGTACTTCAGATGATAATTCAGGAGCATTGATTGTAATTGATGTTTCTTTAAATTCGCTCGATATATTTGTATTTATTCTCATTCATTTCCACCTCTTAATTTATTATACCAATCTTTTTTTCATCTTTCCATGATTTTTTATCTTTTTAAGATATCTGTTCTTATTTTTACGATATTTGTTACATGAATTTTTACATTAAATATGTTGTTCATAATTTCATTGGTTTATAATATCTTTAATAACTTCTCCTGCTATGATTAATCCTGCTACAGATGGAACGAATGATATGCTTGCAAGTATTTTTGATTTATTTTCGATTGGTTTTTCTTTTGAATATAATACTTTTAATTTTTTTATATTTGTTTTTCTTAATTCTTTTCTAATTACTCTAGCAAGAGGACATATAGATGTTTTATTAATATCTGTTATTTCAAATTTTGTAGGATCTAATCTATTTCCTGTTCCCATGCAAGATAAGATTGGAATTTGTAATTCATTTGCTTTTTTTATAAGTTTCAATTTAGTGTCAACTGTATCTACTGAATCTACAACATATGTAACAGATTTATCTAGCAGATTTTCTTCTCCTATTTCTATTTCTTGCGCCATAAAAACTTTTACATTTGCATCTGGGTTTATGTCTAGTATTCTTTGTTTCATTTCATCAATTTTTCTTTTTCCAATATTTTTATGTGTAGCATGTATTTGTCTATTTAAATTACTAATTTCAATTACATCATTGTCAACTAAAATTAAATTTCCAATTCCTGCTCTTGTTAAACCTTCTACAACAAACGAACCTACACCTCCAATACCATATATAGCAACTTTTGAATTTCTTAATTTTTCTATTGCATCTTTTCCTATTAAAAGCTCTGTCCTATTTGTCCAATTATCATCCATCTTTACATTCTCCTTTATTGCATATTTAATAATTTTGTTTTTAAATTATATAATTTTGGTGATAAATCAACATAGTATTTTTGTGGATTATTTAATCGTTTTACTTCTTCCCATATAGTATCTAATTGTTGTTTTGCATAAGTTGCAACTTCTTCTAGTTTTGGTAAATTATAAACCAATTTACCATTTTTAAAAATTGGTTTCTGCAATTCTTTTACATAGTAATCTTTTAATTTTTTCTTTTTCCAAGTATTATTTGGATCAAAGATTGTATATTCTCCTTCTGGTTTTTCTTCGTTTTGTAACATAATTACATCTGCCAAAGCATAATTTGTATCTTTATTATAAAAACGATACGTTTTCTTAAAGCTTGGATTCGTAATCTTTTCAGTATTCTCGCTAATTTTGATTTTTGGTATAATTTTACCTTCTTTCTCTATAGCTACTAATTTATATACACCACCAAATACAGGATCACTTTTAGCTGTAATTAAATTTTCTCCTACCCCAAATAAATCTACTTGTGCTTCTTGTTCCAGTAAAGAAGTAATTAAATATTCATCTAATGAATTAGTTACACATATTTTACAGTCTGGATATCCTGATTCATCTAATACTTTTCGAATTTCTTTAGATAAATATGCTAAATCTCCACTATCTAGGCGAACTGCAACTGGTCGAATTCCTTGTGGTTTTAATACTTCATCAAATACCTTAATAGCATTTGGTAAACCACTTTTCATTGTGTGATACGTATCAATTAGAAAAGTACAATTATGTGGATATAATTCAGCATAAGTTTTAAATGCTTCATATTCATTATCAAAACTTTGTATCCAACTATGAGCCATTGTTCCACTTGCTGGTACTTGAAATTTTTCACTAGAAGCACTACAAGAAGTTCCACAAGCACCTCCAATAATAGCTGCTCTTGCTCCATAAATGGCTGCTGATATTCCATGGGCTCTTCTTGCTCCAAACTCCATTACTGGTCTTCCTTGGGCAGCTCTGACAATCCTGCTAGTTTTGGTTGCAATTAAACTTTGATGATTTAGAATTAATAGTAATACCGTTTCTAAAAGTTGTGCTTCTACAACTGGTGCTCTTACTGTAATTAACGGCTCGTTAGGAAAAACGACTGTTCCTTCTGGTATAGCCCAAATATCTCCTGTAAATTTAAAATTTTCTAAATATTTTAGATATTCTTCAGAAAATAGATGTTGATTTCTTAAATAGCTAATATCTTCTTCATCAAATGATAAATCTTTCACAAATTCAATAATTTGCTCTAGCCCTGCAACAATTGCATATCCTCCTTTATCTGGTACTTTTCGAAAAAACACATCAAAATAAGCAATATCATTTTTATTTTTAGTAAAATAACCATTTGACATAGTAAATTCATAAAAATCAGCTACTAATTCTAGTTTTTCTTGTTTCATTTTAAATTTTCCTTTCTATTATTAATTAAAAAATTTTTTCTCTCCACTTTATAAGTTGGAATAGGATCTCTCTTATGTTGGGATGATTGAAATCTTTCTAATATTTTTTGTTTTACCTCTTCATCAGTATCTCCTGTTTCAATCATTTGGGCAATTTGGCTATACTTAATTCCCATTTTTTCTTCATCGGTTTGCCCACCTAGTCCATCATTAGGAGATTTTTGTAATATTTTTTCTGGAACTCCTAAAGATTTTCCAATTGCTAATACTTCTTCCACAGTAAAGTTAGCAATTGGATTAAAATCATAGCTACTATCACCCCATTTGGTCGTATAACCTACCATAGCTTCACACAAATTTCCTGTGCCTATTACCAAGCATCCTTTTGTCTGAGCAATGGCATATAAAGTTGTCATTCTTAATCGTGGCTTTATATTGATTTTTGCCTCTGTTGATAATTTTTTTTCTAATTGTGAGTTAATTTCTTTTTCTATCTTATCATAACCATCACTTAAATCAACAGTTAAAAATTCAACTCCAAATGTTTTGGCTACTAATTTAGCATCTTCGAAATCATTGGAATTAGAATGACAAGGCATAGAAACGGCTGTTACTTTTTCTTTACCAAGAGCCTTGGTTGCCATAGCAATTACAGTTGCCGAATCTTTTCCACCACTATTTCCAACAATAACTCCTTTTGCTCTTACCTTTTCTACCTGTACTTTTATCCATTGAATTGCTTTTTTTGTTTCCTTTTCTAATTGTTCTTTTTCAATCATTTTATTTCCCTCTTTCTTTTAATTATATAATTGATGTTTTGTAATATACAATATAACTTCTTCTGGTGCTAAATATTTTATACTTTTCCCTTCTTTAATTTTTCGCCTTACAAAACTAGAACTTAAATTGGTTTTTATTTCATTTTTAGATAAAACCAATTGATTTTGATTCCTTTTTAAAAAATTATCTGACGCAATTATTTCTTCTATGTCATCCTCAGCTCTTTTATTAACATAGATTGAAAATTTCTTTATTAATTCTTCTGGTCTTTGCCAAGTAGATAACTCTTTTAAATTATCACTTCCAAGCAAAAATGCAACTTCATAATTACGATATTTTTCTTGTAATAATAATAAAGTTTCAATTGTATAAAGTTGTCTTGGAGAATCTATTTCAATTCTTGAAACTTCGAATTTTTCGTTTTGATCACAGACCAATTTTAACATTTGATATCGGTGTTCATTACTGATTAAATCAACTTTTTGATATTTACTGTTAACTGGTACAAAGATAATCTTTTCAATTTTGTCATATTCATTAATCAATTGCTGTGCTAATAAAAAATGAGAATTTAATGGTGGATTAAAGCAACCACCAAATACAACAATTTGCTTTTTTTTTGTTTGTTCTACCATGCCCTAATTCCTCCTTGTTTTATATCTTTTTCCTCTGGTCAATTCATAACTTTGCTCAATTAGTTCTTCCACTAACTGGTTATCTACTTCAAAATCCATCAAAATGGTATTCCAATGTTCTTTATTCATGTGATAAGCAGGAATGATATAATCATAAGCTTTTCTTAACAATTCAGAATAATTTGGGTCTGTTTTTATGTTTAAATATAACTTTCCATTTACCTCCATAATGAGTACAAACCATTTCTTATTTTCCTTATGTTTTATTACAACACTAATTGGATCTTCTGGAAATGGATAGTCTTCAAAGGTATTTGGTAGACTTAATGCATATTTAATAATTTTTTGTTTTTTAGCTTGGTTCATTTTTATCCTTCTATCTACTACAATATTTTTTATAGACCTATCATACCACAAAAGGAAGTAATTATCAATAAATTACTTCCTTATTTACATGATTTAAATCATTTACTTGGCGGAGCGAGTGGGATTCGAACCCACGTGCCAGCTTTTACCGGCGAACTGTTTTCGAGACAGCTTCGTTATGACCGCTTCGATACCGCTCCTTATCTCAATCTTTATTTATCATACCATAAAAATAATGCATTATCAACTTTAAAAACTATATTGTTGGGTATTATGAATTTTATTTTTTTACTTGAGATGCCATCGTAACAAAAAAGTAAAGAGCAAAAATAAAGGCAAAAATATAAAACAATACCATCAATATCATAGCAACATGTATAGACACATTTAAAAAATAACAAATCCATTTAATTGCATATTGATTTATTGATAAGCTTCCTTTTTCATAACTATTATTTTTTGCTTGAATTAGTTCACTACTTGGTACTTCATATAAAGCAGAAAGTTCATAAATCATATCTAAATCGGGATATTTTAATCCAATTTCCCATTTTTTTATGTCTTTTTCAGTAATATCTTTATTATCTAACTTTGAAACTACTTCAACATAAGACCATTTTTTTTCTTTTCTTAATCTTGTTAATAATGATTCTATTCCTTCTCCTATTTCTTTTTTGTTCTTTTGTTTTTTCATTTTTTACTCCTTGTTCTTTTTTTATTAAGGAAGTAGACTTGCCTGATAATTTATCTCCCCTTTTACTTTTCCTTTTTCATATTTTACAATACTTATTTTAGTTCCTTCATATGTTGGTATTTTTATGATAATTTCCATAATTGCATCATTATCCACATCAATATAATCAACGTCATTTAAAGATAAAAATACCTTATTTTCTTCTTGCTTTTGGTTAGCCCAAAATCCATTTTCGAGCGTAACTAAATCCTCAATTTTTTTATAATTGCAGTCCAATAATATAATTCCAGAAGATGCTTTTGGTTCACCATCTCCAATTTGACCTTTCTTGTGATTTACAGTATAACACAATAAATTTTCTGTTTTTCCATCTCCATCTAAATCAATTTGATGAATATTTACACTAGAATAATCAGACATATCCTGCAATTCTTTTGGTAATTCATATATTTCCTTGTATTCTCTAGGAATTGCCTTATATTGCTGTGTCATTGCTATTTTCTTTACATTCTGTACTACAGAAAAGCCTTCATAAATTTCTTCTCCAAAAGTTCCTTGTGATGACCCCTCGTATTTTCCATTTTCATAATTGTAATAGGTTGTATTATATTTTTTATTTGAATCTGCTCCGATTTTCATTTCTGAAACATCTTGTATGCCCAATCCTATTTTTATCTCCATGCCATCATATAATAAGATATTTTCTTTTATTGATAATTTGGCATCACTTGATTTATTATTAACGACATTTTCTTGAGAAGTAGTCTTTTTATAATTTTTTTCATAATATAGTAAAATTCCAACTATTACTACTAAAATTATTAATAATATAATAGCAAAATATCTTTTTAATAATTTTTTATTTTCCAATTTTATTCCTTTCCAAATTATTTTTTATTGTTATTTATCTGCCCAAAGTATAACAAAAAATCAAGTGATTGTAAAGATATCTGCCTATTCTTATAACTTGTTTTATTCAATTAGTTTACTCCCAATAAGATTCATCTGCCCCTCCAATTACTTCTCCTGTTGTTACATCAACAAAAATAGATTTTGAATGATATTTCTTTTCATCATTTTGATCTGGTTCTCCTTGTTTATAATGAATATTAACAGTCCAAACTTTTCTTGCTATGTTTTGAACCGTTTGATATTCTGGATATTGTTCAATCGTACCATCTGCTTGTTTTTCTTCTTTTAATTCTGGATATTTTCCCCCATTTTTTTCTAACAAATAAATCCAAGAATTAACTTGTCTAATTTGTTGTTTGGTAATAATCCAATCTACTTCATTATCTGTTATTTTCTTATCTTGTTCTAATGCAATTTTTTCTGCTTCTTCTTTTGTAATTTCAACTGGATTATCTATATATTCTACCTTTTCATTCCCTATAAAAGCACTATACACCGTCAATTTTCCTTTTATTACTGTAAACATGACTTGAACTCTCTCAAATTGATTTAAAGCATCCCCATATACTTTATAATATGTTATTATCCATTCCGCACTATTGCCTTCATTATCTGGGAAATAACAAGGTGGTTCTAAAATTTCATTTATCTTATATTCATTTTCTTTTAAATCAAATAAATTATATATTTCATCTGCTCTTTTAATTGCTTCCTCTTTACTAATTTGATCTGGCTTAAAACCAGAATGTGGTAAAGTTTTATCCTCAAAACATATACAATTACCATTCTCTGCATTAATTCCTACATGAATTCCTTTATTTAAATTTTTATCTGTTGTAAAATAATAGACTAATTCTGCTCCTAATACATAATTTTTCTTTAATTCTTTTGTAACAAATTCTTGATTTTTATATCCAAGTTTATTTAAAAATTGATTGGCTTGTCTAATAGCTTCTTCTTTACTAATCACTTTCTCTTCGTCTTCTTTTGTAATTTCTTGTGAACCTTGCGTTTCTTTTATATCTTGTATCAATTCTTCATAAGATTCATATTTTTTAGGTTCTTTAAAAACTTTTTGGTAAACTATGGTTCCGGCAATAACCAACTCCTGCTGTTATCCCTACCATTAACACAAACATGGCTGCCATTTTAATCCATTGATTAATCCTCATATTTTCTTCCTTTCTTATTTGCGATAAAATCACTTTTAAATTATCCTCTTTGTTGTATTGGTTATCAAAATATTGTTTTATGTCTTTATTTTTCAAACCTCTCACCTCCAAAATCTTTCCTCATTTTTTTTAACATTCGATATAAATTACTTTTGATGGTTGATTCATTTTGTCCTAATTCATGTGATATTTCTTTGAATGTCATTTCTGAAACAAAATATAAATAAAAAATTCTAGCTGTATGAATATTTTTTGTTTTAAGATAATTCCAAATAGCATCTATATTATTCTTGTTGATAAAGTCTGCTTCTATATCGATACCGTGCATCTATCTCCATGAAAATTTCTTTATCCTCATTTTTTTGAAAGATTGAAATTGTTTTCCCTTTTCCTTTTGAACTTATATATTTTTTCAACTTGTTTTTTGCTATTCCTAATATAAAAGCTTTTTCATCGTTAATCTTTTTCTTTTTGTTGAGAATTTGATATAAATCCATGTAGGTTTCTTGTAGGATGTCATTTACATCATCTAGATTGGGACATTTCCCAATCAAATATTTAAGTGTTGTATGATAAGTGTCTTCATAGATTTTTTCAAATTCTTTTAAGGTTTTATGAGTACTCATTTTCTCCTCCTCACTATATAAGTTCCAAAAATACAAGGCATAGTTTCACTTTTTTAAAAAAATTGAGCAAGTTTTTAAATACTTGCTCTTATCACTAGTTAAGAGATTTTTATTTATAATTTTTAATTATATATCATACCCAAATCCAACTTCTAAATAATCTCCTTCTCCTATTTTAATTATCCTTTCTTTTATTATCTTCCCACCCATTTTTGTATAAAATTTTTTTGCTGGTTCATTATCTTTTAGGCACCATATTATCATTTTTATCTTATTTTTATTTTTAAACTCATTTATAACAAATTGAATTAATTCAGTCCCTATACCTTGATATTTCAATTCTGGCTTGACATATAGGGCTTTTAATTCACAATCAATTTCTAATATATCTGGAGTAAATTTATTACTATCTATATGTTTTCACTTATTTTAATTTTATTTTCTATTTCGTATTGATTTATATCTTTCCTTCTATATACAGAAAATATAATAGCAATAGTTAAAATGTTTACTATAAAATATACTCCTCCATATGTTACAAAAGGTAAATTGAAATTGGTTTGAATCCCCATATTTACATTCATAAGTATTGTCGCAAATGATTGCAAAATATATAATGTGCTTAACCCTATTATTAAATACTTTCCATATTGTTCTTTTACACTTTTTGCATTTATTATTAATTTTATTGAAGTTAAAATTATAGTACAAACCAATAATCCTGCCACCAATGTTCCTGTTTTCCCTAAAAGATATATAAAAGTATAATTACTTTCATTTAATATCATATAATCATCACTTGAAATTAATTTTGTTTCAGCTTCTCCAATCAATTTTGAATTTTCCAATACATCCTTTTGAACCATTCCAACCCAACCACTTCCGTTTGGATCATATTCTGGATTAAAATTAGATATAAGTCTTACAATTCTATAAGGACTTTCTACAATCAATATGCCCATAACTATGCACATTAATATTAAAGGTATTCCATACAATATAACCAACCTTTTTATTCTTTTTTCCTTATTTTGAACAATTTTTACCGTAGAAATAATCAAATAAATAATTCCTAATATTACTACATTTGCAAACGATGGAATGTTTATCATTAATAATAATGAAATAACACTACATATTATTATCTTTATTAAATCTTTTTTTATTAAGATTTTCTTATTTATTATTTTTATATTAATAACTTTCTCCTTATCGTAATTCACTATAAACCCTATAAATGAAATCAAATATAATGGTACAGAAAGCATGGGAGGGTAAATATTAATATTAAAAAATCTTATATACAATACACCATATACTGTATATCCAGTTATTATTGGTAAAATCATTATAGTTGAGGCAATTAAATATATTATATTAGAGTATTTATTCAATTTTTTATAATCAAAAAAATATATACCTATACCTAATAAAATTCCTACTATCATATAAATAATTGTACTTTCTATATAACTGTCATTAATAGTAGATTGTTTTAAGATTGAAACAACTATTCCAAAAATCATTAATATAACAATCAATAATAATAATTTCCAATCTAATTTTGGTTTATGAATCTTATTTAACTTTTTTCCAATTTCCTCTGCAATTCCCATTTGAGCAACAGCTTTTTCTTCTGCTTCCTTTTCTTCCATACCTTGATTTTGATAATCTTCTTTTATTTCTTGAATATGTAATTTTAGTTCTTCTGAAATACCTGGTTTAACTGGTTCATATTTTATTTCATCACAAACTCTATCTAAAAAATGTTTAATATCCAAATAAAACACCCCCTACGACTTGATTTACACCGTAGTTCAAAAGTTTTCCATTCAATTTTCTTTTCTTGTAGATGTTTCTTTCCTTCTTTTGTGATTGAATAATATTTTCTTTTTTTAACTCCTGTATTATCCCAATAAGATGA
>CANQZU010000022.1 GCA_947628415.1 uncultured Clostridia bacterium
TCACCTGTGTTTGGTGTAATGATAGTAGTTTCTGCTTTATCATCATCTGTTTCTGTACTTTCTGTACCTGGAATATAATTTCCTGGTGTAGAAGATAATTTAGATCCTCCTGTTTTTGTTAATTGTACAATTTCTGTTTCGTTATCTAATGAAATTTCATCTTCTACTGTTAGTAATTTAGAAACATTTAGCATAACTGATGCTGATTCTTTTGGTGCTAATTTTGTATCTTTTAAGCTATCTGTATAAAGAATTATTTTATCTTCAATAGTTGAATTTGGATCATTGTAAACAACTTCTGCAACTAATCCTTCACTATTAATATCTTCCATTGTTTTAATTGTCCATTGTTTATTTTGCTCACTATCAAATGACCATTCTTTACTTAAGTAATCAATGATACCATTTGGTGTCATAGTTACTTTTTCGCCTTCTACGATACCATATTGATAGAATTTTTCAGATAAGTAGTCTAATTCACTACGATTAGTTACTTTTATCTCATATCCTATCTCTACTTTACAACCTTGGATTAATTCATTATCAAGTTCTAATTTAATAAATCCGTTTTTTGGTACTGTGTTTTCACTTGGTGCCATATAGGTAACACTTGTTTTTTGTCCTGTAATATTTCCATTTTCATCAATTGTTAAATCAACAATTTGTTGTCCACTTGCTAATGTTGCTTTCATGGTCTTTACTCTTTTAGTTAGTAGTACTTCTTGTCTTGCTCTTTCTACAATACCAAAGTCTATATTGTAAATACGATAGGTATATCTGTCTCCTGTAGAAGCTGTGTAAGTTGTCTCATATTCTATTCCCATTTCCATTGTAGGTGTTGTAGAATTCATAGTTGTTTTAGTAATTTGCATTCCGTTTTTGTTGTCTTTCATTTCTTCGTCAATTTCCATTCTTGTTTGATAATTGTCAATTGCATCTGTTAATCTCTTATCAACATCTTTTTTATACCATAATTTGTCAGATTGATTTCTTGTGTTATCATATATAGTACCTTTATAGTTTTGTACTGTATAAGTATTATCACCCCATGTATAAGTTAGTGTATATTGTCCAGGAATATATCCTGCTATTAAAAAGTCACCGTTAGCATCTGTTGTTGCTGTATAAACTTTACCGCTTCCTGTATTTTCTGTTAAAGTAACATTTACTTTCTCAATACCGATTTCTCCTTTATCATAAGCCCCATTTCCTTGTCTAATTTCTCCTACTTTTAATTCTTTTGAGGTTTGATCTAAGAATACTTTTCCTGAAATTTCTCTTGCATCTGCTATTTCTAGTTTTAAAGCAGGGCTTGTGTCAGTGTCATCTTCATAAGTTCTGATATCATCTGGAACAGCATTTCCTGGATTAGAATCCATATCAATTCCTGCATATACTTTACCATTTTGGTCATAAACAGAGTAAGAATTAATTTCTACTACATTATTCAAGTTTTCTCCATCATTTATTATATTTAGTACTCCTTGTCTATCTAGCTCAAATTCTACATAGATATCTGTTTTTCTTCCAGATGCCATTTCTTCATTTACTTGAATAATTGCTTTTTTGTAATTTTCATTGTAAGAAGTCTGGTCAAAAGCAATATTACTATCTTGAATTATTCCTTGTTCTGTTAATGTAGTTCCTACTTTTGTGATGTTATATCTACTATCATAGTAATCTACAATAGAATTGATTTTTGTTTTTAAATTTGCAGATTGATTGTATAAACGAATTTGGTAAGTAACATATACTTTTAATTCTTTTGATCGATCTTTTTCATTTTCGTAGTCAAAATCTGATTTATAAATTGCTCTTGTATAAGATACTTTTCCATATTCTGAATTAACACCAAATTTTACGCCTACATTAAATCCATCTCCATACTCTTCGTTATCAATTCTTTTTCCATAAAGATATGTATGCTCATATCCATTTACTGTTAGTCTAACATTTTTCATATCTTTTTCTAATGCTATATCTGGTTGAGCTCTTTCATATAGACCTAAATTAATGTAACGAATTTCTTCTTGTCCTTCTGTATATTGGCTTCCTATATTATATTTAGTAGTATCTGTATTAGCTGTTATTTTATATTGTCCATTATTAATTAAGGTTGCTGTATGAGCTGCTTCATCAACATGATATGATAGTTCATGTTTTTCTTGTCCTTGTGCATTTCTTGTTAACCCTGTGTCTCTTGTTTTTCCTTCTACTACACTAAAGTTTTGGTTAAATGCTTCTCTTTCTTGCACAGTTTCTGCTGCTTTGGAACCAGAATTTTGGTTAGTATGTGCTACAACATTGGTATAAGTTAATCCATCATATTCAAATTCAACATAATAGTCTTTAAGTTTTTCAATTAATATACCTTCGAATAAATATTCTCCGTTTCCATCATTAACAGATTTTGGATATCTATTTAATTTTTGAGTAACTGTTTCCATTTTTTTACCGTCTTTATTTTGTACGATTTCACCTGTTGTTTTGTCTTTCAATCTAACGGTAATACCATTAAATAATACGTCATTGGTGTCTACTAATCTTCCTGTTTCGTTATCTACTCCTGTTTTATATAAATCATTTCTTTCAGAACGTTTTCCATCAATTTTGTCTACCCATACATATCCTGATAATTTAATATATATTTGTTCATTTGGAATTTTTAATTCTTGTGTTTTGTCAACAACAACCTTTTTTTCTTTTCCTTCTGTAATAACTTCATAACCATAATTTGGGTTTTGTGTTTCATAAGCTACATAATTACCTACAATTAAACCTTCAATAAAGATTTCACCGTTTTCATCTGTTTTAAATTCGGTTGCTTCTTCTCTTTTGCTAACATAAGAAATATTTCCTTTATTATCTTTTTTTACATAAGTTTTATTATTTTTTCTATAAATAACAAATCCTACATTTGGTAATTTTACTTCTTGATTGTTTTTATCTACTTTAATTACTTTTAAGTTACCTTTACATAGTCTATTTGGAATCTCTAATTCTGCTGTTTTATCAACTACTACATCCTTTGACACTCCATCTTCAATAATTTGATAACCATCATTTGGATTTTCCGTTTCATAAGCTTTATAAGTACCTACCACTAAATTTTCAATGGTGATTTCTCCTTCTTCATTTGTTTTAAATTCAGTAGCATCTTTTTTAGCTACGTAAGATATAGTATTTCCTTGTTTTTTTACATATTTTCCTGTACTTTCATTTTTAATAATAAATTTTACATTTGGTAATTTGATAGTTTTGTTGTCTGCATCTACTTTAATTACTTTCAAATTTCCCATAACTGGGATATCATCATCAAATGTATTAGTCAATATCTGTTCTTCTGGTGTAACTCTTCTAGCTATTAAATTTTGTTCACTTTTGGGAACATTATCCAAAAACCATATATCAACTGATGTTACTTCATTTCTTGTTTTTACTTGTATTTGTGTTACTTTATTGACATTAGCACTAATTGGAATACATATGTAAAAATTACTTCCTGATGGAATATCTCCTACTTTACTATACTCTGTTTCTGTTTTTCCTTTGAAATAAGTACATTTTAATCCACTAATTGATTTGCCATTCTGATCTTTTAACACTATACTAGACATTTCCCCTGAAAAAGAATAATTCAATGGTCCTATTCGCATATATCCCTGTTTATCAGATGTATCAATTTTAATTTTGGTATTATTACGAGTAAGATTTTGATTTTTTCCCCAACCATTTGCGACTGCCCTTTTAGCCTCCTCATAATATTCAGAATAACCAGGATATGTATCGAAATTAAAGAAACTACTATTTAGAACACCTTTAATACCAGAATTATTATACCAGTTTTTTAGATGTTTCCATACTGCAATAGTTGGTTGTGCATCATCTTTAGCACCATTTCCTGAAAGATTATCAGACGTCGGATTGGTACGTTGTGATAAGATATAAGCAAATATTGCATTTTGGTCATTTTTACTAGTATTTCCTTTTGAATCTGTCAAAACATTTCCTGTTATATTAACTTTTTCAACTACTTTATATTTCATATTATCCGAATGCAATCCCTGTAAATGTTGCACACAATAAATTGCTGGATATTGATAAAAAGTAGTATACCTTAATTTGACTGTATCTTTGCTTGCAAAAGCACTATCTAAATAACGAAATAAGTGTTCTTCATCATAATCATTATTAGAAAGATCTATTTGTGCAACAGATAAAGTACTAAATCCTACAATACTGCAAAGGCATATTATAATAGTTAATAAAATCTTTTTTGTTAAATTCATTTTTTTACCCCCCTTCTTTTTATATTTCCTTGTTTTGTTTTTTCTTAATTATAACAATTGCTATTGCTATTCCTATTGCTATCATAATAATTGATACAATTGAAATGTAAGTAACTGCACCTGTTCGAATGCTGATTACAACTTGTGCAAATCCATAGTCGTTTTCTTCTTTTACTTGGTTATTTGGTGTTGAATTACTATCTGCTATTGCTAACTCATTATAATCTTCCATGATTTCTGCTGTATTTGGTATTAATCCTACATTATCATCTGTCATTGTCTTTGTTAGGACTAAATCAATAGTTTTTGTTTCTCCTGCTTTTATTTTTTCATTTGCTAGACTTGTATTATATAAAGCATTTCCTGATTTATACCAATCTTTATTTAATTCT
Organism: uncultured Clostridia bacterium; assembly: GCA_947628415.1. GTDB lineage: Bacteria > Bacillota > Clostridia > TANB77 > CAG-508 > CAG-269. The sequence goes on from CANQZU010000022.1 coordinate 4,682, forward strand.
GAATTAAATTGTAAATCATTTGGTATATAATCAACTATTTTTTTAGCATATCCTTCTATTTCTCCTCGATTGGTTACTTGTATTTTATATTCTATGATAACAGTACTTCCTTTTATTTGTTTACTGTCTATTTCAACTTTTGCCATTGTTTCGTTGTTATATTCACGTACTGTGGTTCCGTTTGCATTTTGTATAACTAATCTACTTACATATTTATCTAAAGCTAAATCAAAGTTTCTTAATATTACAAAACCAATATTTACACCAGAAATATTTTCATCTTGTACTTCTATAATATCGGTAGATGCTACTTGTTGTTTTTCTCCTTGTATTAATAATTCATTTATCATAGCATCTGAATTTCTACTTTCAATAACTCCTTCTGCTTTATATTTCGTTATACCATATTTGCTATTATCATAATCAAAAATTACAATATATTTACCCTTTGATATGTTATTTAAGATATAAATTCCATTTTCGTTTGTAGTTGCTTCTAAAATGTTTCCTTCTTTATCTTTTACAAATTGATTTGTTTGTGTATTTAATAATCTTACTTTAATTTGATTTAATAATGCTTCATTTTGATCTCTTTGACCATTTGCATTTTCATCATACCATGCTATACCAGTAATGATTCTATTTCCTTGTGCTATGTTATTGTCGTCTGTTTGGTTATTATCACCAGAACCATTATTTTCTTCTGGATCTTCATTGTTATCTCCTGGGTCTGTGCTTTCACCTGGCTTGTTTCCTTCTTCTTCTTCTTTTTCTATATCTGCTTGAATAATGTGATTTACTTCCATTGTCGTTGCTATTGTTTCTCCTAATAGTTCTGCATGAGCAATATTCGTAATTGCTTCTGCCTCTTCTCTTTCAGGAGAATAATCAACCACTGTTTCAATTTGTATTTTAGTAGTTGCTTTTGCTCCCAAAGATATTAGTATTACAACATTATTTCCTTTTGAATATTCTATATTTTCTCCATCCTTAGAAATACGGTTAATTGACAATGCTGATGGAATAGAATCTATAATACTTAAATCATCTATAGTAGAATCTGTTTTGTTTTTTACTGTTATAGTATATTCTATAATATCTCCTGATTTAACATAATCACTTGGTGTGTTGTGGAACATATCTAATTCAATATCTGTCTTTATATCAGTTACATTGTCATTCCATTCGTTTGATGAAACTTCTCCTTGTTCATTTTTTATAACAACTGAAAAGTTAATTGGCTTATCTTTAACAATAATCATATCATATAATAAAATCTTCGTTTCTCCTGGTTCTAAACTTCCTATGTTGACTTCATCTTCATAATTAATAGTTTCAAATCCTGATTCATTTAACTCTAATTGTGTGGTAAGTCCTAATCTTTCTACTTGTAAACTTTCTGGTAAATTTGTTGCTACCATTACATTTTCTTGTTTCTCTTCTGAAATATTTTCAATAATTGCAAAATATCTTACTGGGTTAGATACGTGTAAATCTACTGATTTATCCGTAACACGTTTTACAGTAAGTCTAATGTTAGACTTTCCGTGTTGTATTGGTTACTTTATTTGATTTGGTTACATCACCATAAGTTACTGTTGTTGTGTTTTCTAAAGTTGTACCTTCTTTTGTTTGATTGTTTACTCTTACTTCATATTCACAAGAAGCCACTTCTCCTACTTTTAGAGTTTTTATTTGATTTTCATAAGTCCTGCTATCTAATTCTTGATAATAAGATGCTCCTGTATATTCATATCCTTCCTCTGGTGCTACCATTGTGGTACCCTCTGGAACAGATCCTGTTACTCGAACATCGCTAATATCTTCTGTTCCTGTATTTGAAACTTCTATTTTATAATGAATTACTTCTCCATTTTTTACTGGTCTATCTATTTCTTTACCTGCTACTGTTGCTAATAATTTTGTTTCTACTTTTGGGCCAATTCCTGTTTGCATTTCAATAGCAGTAGCAGATAATTCATCTTCTACATGAGTAACACTATCTATATATTTTACTTGATATCCTAATTTTGCTGTTTGGTTGTATTCTAAGTTGGCTGGAATAGCAAATGTATAGCTACCTTGTACACTAGTTTGTGCTTCTAATCGATTAATTACAATTAAATATTTTTTAGCATTGTTAAGGTTAGTTATTTCTTCTTTCCATCCATTTTCTTCTTTATTCAATTCTTCTGTTGCTTCTTCATTTTCTGTATAATAAACTTTTGCATTTTCTATTCCTAATAAGTTGATTTTTTGAGTTAATTCAATTCCCATATTATTTGTTTCTCTATTAGTTGGTAAATCACCTAATATTTGAATATTTTCAATAGCTTCTTCATGGTTATTAATTACTTCGATTTGATTTTCTAAAGTTTTTGCATCTTTTCCTCTGGGAATAAAAACTTGTGTAGATTCCTCTTGTCCTATTGTTTCTACTGCTAAACCTGGAATACTTTGTATTAATGTCATACTTTTTGGTGCCACAATTTTAACATTTTTAGAAGCTGTTGCTTGCTCTCCATTAATATTTGTGCATGCCATTGATATTGCTTCTTCTTGTGAAGCTGATTTTTTATTGATTTTAATGGTTGCATTTATTACAATAACAGCACCTTCTATTACTTCTTCTTTATAACTTGTTTGTTTTCCAGCTAAATGAACCACAAGAGTTCTACCATTTACTTTGTAATCTTGTACAGTTAATTCTTCTTCATAAAGAAGATCTACACTATTAATTGTTACATTTTCTACTTGTTCTGGTAATGTAATAAGAATTTCTGGATTTTCATATAAATTATATTTTTCGTTATTTGATAATAAAGTTGCTTTTATTTCCACATCATTTGCAATTGCTGTGGATAAACTTTCTTTATTCATTTCTATCTTTGCTTCTATTTTACTATTTTTTAGTGAAAGCTGTGTTTGTGTTTGTTTTTCTGTTCCGTCACTATAAGAATCTGTATGTCCTACATTATAATTAGCTATAATTTGATTTTGTAATTTAGCATCTACTTGTGATATATCTCCATTTGGTTGAATTAATTTTGTATGCTCGAATACAAGTACTCCATCTTGCATTGGTTCTGTCATTTTTATTTCTAATGCTGTAACATATTTACCAGCATAAGAAACAACAATATTTCCTTGGTCATTCATTGGTGTAGCAGAATCAATTGCTCCTACTTCTTCTGCATCTTGATTATAAATAGTAATTTGTCCATTTTCTCCAAATAAATCATCAAATTGTTTTTTATTTACTACTGTTTGTTGATAAGCTACATTTGCTTTGCTTTGTGTATCATTAATAAAATAGTTGCTATTTGTTTCTTGAATAGATATATTTTCTATTGCTTTTGCTTCATTTACTTTTAATTGTGTTGTACTAACATAAGCTCTAGGAATATTAGCATTTATTTTTCCTTTATAAATTGAATCTTCTAAATTACTAGCACTTATTTCTATTATAGAATCTATTTCTTCTCCTACTACTATTTTATTTTCTATTTCTATTTCTTGGCTATTATATAAAATAACTTTTTCTTTTGCCTGAATGGTTGTTTCTTTTAAATCAGTATCTTTATCATATAAACAAGTAATGATTATATTTTCATTTCCTTGTTCTTTCCACATAATGGTACCATTTTCTGTTAGCTCGTTTTTTAAAGTTAAGTCTATTCTTCCTTCTTCTTGTTCATAGTTAAAAGAATTCATATTGTTTAAATATTCACTCATAGATACATCTACTTGTTTTCCTTCTAATTCTGGAAGAATAATTTGAGAATCTATTTCTTGTATTGGGTAATTATTTTCTTTTAATCCCATATCATAAGAAAATTGAAGAATTCTTTTTTCTTGTCCTTCTATTTTTACAATTTTATTAGTTATTATTTTCATGGTATTTACAACATTTTCTGTAGTAAGATTTCCCTCATATTGTAATTTTAGACTTCTATTTGCTTTAACTGAAATATCTTTTTCTGTTCTATCACGATAAATACCTTCTATTTCTACTTTACTAGTAACGTTTAATAAACCTATTTCAAAAATTTCTTTTTTCATAGGTTTAATTTTTATCGAAATTTCTTCTTCTGCTCCTACATTAATTTGATTTAAATACACCGTATTATTTTCTATTTTACTAACATAAGGACTATTCGTTTCTTGCAAAGTAAAATTGCTATCTGTTAAAGATATTTTTCCGTTAAAATATCCTTCTTTCTTTACTTTTACTTGCAAATATAAAAAGTTTTGCGTTGAATTTATACTGGTATTTAAATTGCTTGTTTTTCTCCCTTCTTGATCCTTAAAATATGCTTCAAATTCTACATTTGGGTGATTAGTTGATACTTCTTCTGCCGCATAACTAATTAAGCCAAATGCTACCGTTATAAAATTTGTCATAGTTAAGGTCATAATACATACTAATACTACCATTATTTTTAAAATTTTATTTTTCATAATAGCCTCCTTATTTATTATCTCTATTTTATATTATACCTCTTTTTTCCATATTTTTCAATGGTTTTTCTTGTTTTTTTGTATTTTTTAACTTTTTATGTAACTTTTGCTTTTTAATCATCCGTAAGTCTACTTGTTCTGTCATGGAATTGTAATGAAATTGTCATGAAATTGTCATGAAATTATGATGAAAATCTATGATAGTTTTGCAACTTTTCTCTAATTTTGAATATAGTGATAGAGAGGTGATTTCTTTGGATAATATAAATTTTGATGAAAATACAATTAATCGATTAAAAGACATGATGAATAAGGGAGAATTAAATGATGTTATCTCACAAATTCCTCCTGAAATGATACAAAATTTCTCTACAATAATGAATCAACAAAAACAGAATACACAAAATCAAAATCAAAGTCAAAATTTTAATCAAAATTCAAGCCAAAATTCAAACCAAAATTCAAATTCTACTAATCAATTTGATTTTAGCCAAATTGATATGAATACTATTTTAAAAATGAAATCAATTATGGAAAAGTTAAATAATTCTAATGATCCTAGAACGAATTTACTTTATTCTTTAAAACCTTATTTGCGAGACGAACGAAAGAATAAAGTAGATCAATATGCCAATTTATTGAATGTTGCTAAAATAGCTGATATTTTAAAAAACGATTATAAGGAGAGTCCTCATAATGGCTAATTCACCTTTTTTTAGGTTACCATTTTATAATTATTATCCTGGCTATTATCCTAACTATACTACCAATGCGAAAAAAGAAAATACGGAGGACAAATCCTCCGCTTCTGCTCAAAGGCGCTCTAATTCTTATTCTTTTGGTCCTCTTCACTTTAAAAATCCATTTTTTTATGATATAGAAGAACCTGTTTTTGAAATGTTCGGCATCCAACTATATTTAGATGATATAATTATTCTCGGATTACTGTTTTTTTTATACAAAGAAGGAGTTCAAGATGAAATGCTATTTATTTCTCTAATCTTATTATTGTTATCTTAAAATCATTCTATGACAATTTTGTCATCTACTATGCTAACACAAGCTTGTTTGTGCATAGGCTCTTCATCACGATCAATTTCTTTTACAACATTAGCAATTCTTATTTGCACTGTATCAACTAATCCTGCTGCTATAATTGCTTGCTTATTTCCTTTGGCTCCTGCATGAGCCAACCCTCTTAAAGCACCTAATACAATGATATTATCTGATGCCATAACTTCTGCGCCAGAATTAACATCTCCAATAATTACAATGCTACCTTCTGATTCTATTTTTTGCCCTGAACGTAATGAACCTCTATGAAATTTTGTTTCTGATATAGCAATTTCTCTATCAAATGTTTTTTTAATGCTATGCAATCCTAAACTTTTTGGCATATCAAAGTCAATTTCTACATCAATTTTACTCTTAATTAACTCTTGTATTTCATTAATTTCTCTATTTTTTAATACTTTCCCTTCTACCAAAATTGGAGTTTTTTCATCTTTATATAATTTTTTTAATTCTGGTAACTTTTTTTGTAATGCTTGTACAATTTCTATCTGCTCTGCTTCTTCATTTAGTTTAATAACAATTTTATCTTTTTTTAATTGAATACTAATACAATTTTTCATTTTTACATCCTTCCTTTATCTCATAATTTCTGTATATGGCATAGCACTCATATCTTCTTCTACATTTTGCGTGTTCATACCAAAATATTCTGTCATAATGTCTCTTACCACCTCTGCTGTGTAGTTTCCATGTCCTCCATTTTCTACCATAACAACAATAGCAATTTCTGGATTTTCAAAAGGTGCAAAACCAACGAACCATGCATGAACTTGATTGTTAGGAGCTTCTGCTGAACCTGTTTTTCCTCCTACGCTTATGTTAAAATCTTTAAATCTCACATAAGCTGTTCCTCCTGTGTCACTCGTAACTGATTGCATTCCCTCTAAAACTGCTTTTAAATAGTCTGAATTAATTTGTATATTTTCGGATTCATCTTGTCCTAATCCTAGTTTTTGATTAACAAATTGGTTAATTTCTTCTCTAGAAGTTTCTGATCCATTAGCATTTCTTATTGTTTTTACAATGCTTACGTCTATTTTCTTTCCTCCATTTGCCAACATGCTGATATATCTTGCCATTTGTAAAGGGCTAAACTCATTATCACTTTGACCTATAGCTGCTTGTAAAACAATTCCAGGTCCCCATGGCTCATTTGGATGCAATTTTGCCCATGTTTCCTTACTTGCTAGAGCTCCTGATGTTTCACTTTGTAATTCAATTCCTGTCTTTGATCCTAAACCAAAATATTTAGCAAATCTTACTAAATTATCAATGCCCATTCTATCTGAAGTTTCATAAAAGAAATAGTTACAAGATTTTTCGATTGCTCCTGAAACGTTTAAATAACCATGTCCTCTATGGTAATCTGTATAATACCAACATTTTGGCTGATAATCTCTATATCTTGTATAAATTCCTGTGTCATTAATTCTAGTATTTAGGTTAATTACACCTGATTCTAATCCTGCAATAGCTGTAACCATTTTAAAAGTTGATCCTGGTGAATATGAATTTTGAATTGCCTTATTGACCAATGGCTTTGCCTGATTATCTCTATATTTTGCCCAGTTTTCGTTGCTAATTCCACCTACAAAATCAGCAGGTGTATAATCTGGATAACTTGCCATAGCTAACACTTCTCCAGTATTAACATTCATGACTACACAGGCTCCTGCTTTGGCATCATATCTTTTTCCAAAACCTCCTGTGGCTATTTTTTGTATATTTGTAGCCAATGCCTGCTCAGTAATTTTTTGTAGATTAGCATCAATCGTAAGAACAATATCTGATCCTGCTATTGCTTCTTGTGCAATATATTCTGCTGTTATACTTCCATCTACTGCCATATCAATTTGTTTTATTCCATTTTTCCCTTTTAAATATTCCTCAAATACATATTCTATTCCCGTTTTTCCTATGATATCATTAGGACTATAGGTAGCTTTTCTTTTTTCGTATTCTTCTGGATCAATTCTAGATGCATAGCCAAGTACATGAGATGCTAAATTTCCAGATGTATATTCTCTAACTGGTTGTACTACAATATTGATTCCTGCAAATTTATCAGAATTTTCACTAAATTCTGCTACTGCTTCTCTTGGAATATCCTCGGAAATAGTTACTGATCTTGTACTACTATATCCTTTTTGAGAAATTAGATAACGAATTGCTATAATCTTTCTAATTTGTTTAATATCATTATTCTGTATATCATATTTATCTTTAAATTTATAAAAGGCTTCTTCTGCTGATATATTTTCCTCTAATTTATTACTTTTTTTCCAATTAGCAAGGGTTTCATCTGCTATGGTAAATTGGAATGGTTCTATTCGAATAGGAAAAGGATCTGAATAAGAACATCCATATTTTTCTAAAACTTCTACAATATTTAAAATAGCTTCATTTAGAGCATTAGAGTCGATTTTACTTTTATATATTTCAAGAGAAAATTCCATTTTCGAAGTAACAAGTGAAGTTCCAGTCCTATCTAAAATTCCTCCTCTTGCAGCTTCTAAAGTACTTTCTCTTGTTAATCTTGTATTAGATTGCTCTTTGTATTCTGCTCCATGAACAATCTGGAGGTTAAATAATCTGGCAATTAAAATAATACCAATGATATAAATTAAAACTGTTAAAATATTAAATCTTAAGTTGATATTGGCTTTTTTTTTCGTTTTCTTTAACACCAGATATTTCCCTCCTTTTTTAAAAATAGCGTGTTAAAATTTTGTTTCCTTTATATTCATTTTCTACATAATATCCAAATTTTTGAAATAATGGATAAATGATAATCGTCATAATTACATTATAAATAATTTCAATTGATAAAATTTTAATAAAATTAAATATTTCTAATTGGGTTGTTACAAAAATATAGTTTAAAAAATATGTTAAACTCTCAAAAATTGCAGTTGTTACTACCACCATTACCATAATGGTTGCTCTACTATCCTTTGAAAAGTTTTTGTCAAATATAGCTGATAAAAAACCTATTAATCCTAAACCAATACTATTAACCCCTATTTGATGTCCTAGTAATAAATCTAACACCATACCTATAATAAGTCCATAAATCGTTCCAATCGCTCGATTAGAAAAAAGTCCTATCCAAAGCACCAATATCACAAATAAATTTGGCATAATTCCTGCAATTGTGAACCAACTAAAAAAGTTAGATTGACATATATAAATAAATATAGCACTTAATACAAGACTAATATGAATAATTGTCTTTTTCAATTTGTTCACCTCTTATTTGTTTTATTAATTGGTAATAACTAAAACGGCATCTAATTTATCAAAGTCAACTGCTGTTTCTACTAAAGCATATCTATCCGTTAAGTTTTGCGTATTCGTAATTTTTTTTACAGTTCCTATATGAATTCCTTTTGGATAAATTCCACCTAGTCCTGAAGTTTCTATACTATCTCCTTGTATAATATTTGCATCAGTAGGAATATACATTGCTCTTAAAGAAGATTTATTGTCTAATGTACCTTTACAAACAATTGCTTCTTTTGTAGTACTCATTGAACAGCTAATAGAACTTGCTGTATCAATAATTGTTTGTACCTTGGCCGTTGAATCTGTAACTGATACCACATGTCCTACTAAACCTTGATCACCAATAACTGTCATTTTTTCTGCTACTCCATCTTTTGACCCAATGTTAATAATAATTGTTTTAGAATAATTACTAATATCTTTATTGATTACATATCCTGGTATAGTTTTATATTCTCCATATTTTTCTGTTAAATTAAGATATTCTTTTAATGTTTCATTTTGCGTTTTAATATTTTCTAATTCCCTTAAAGATTGTTCCAATTCACTATTTTTTTGCTTTAATTGTTCATTTTCTTCTTTTAAATAATTAATATCGGTAAAAAATGTATCATTCCCACTTATTTTATTTTTTAAATAGGTAAGTCCATTTTGAATTGGCATAACTAAATTACTTGCTGCATTTTCTAAAAAAGAGCTACCTGTATCCCCATTTGAAAAAATAACAAGAACTATTAAAATGATAATTGTTATACTAATACCTATAATTCCAATCTTTTTGTTTCGATACATTTTTTTCTCCTTTTATTTTCTTTTTCTAGCATTGATTAAAACTGTTTTTAATCTCTCTAAATCTTCTAATGTTTTTCCTGTTCCTCTTACGACACAGTCTAAAGGATCTTCTGCAATATAAACTGGCATGCCTGTTTCAATACTAAGTAGTTTGTCCAAATTTTTAATTAAGGCGCCTCCTCCTGCTAGTACGATTCCTTTTTCCATAATATCAGAAGCTAATTCTGGAGGAGTTTTTTCTAATGTTAACTTTACAATTTCTACAATTTTACTAATAGATTCTTTCATTGCTTCTTCTATTTGAACAGATGTTACGTGTACATTTCTAGGTAATCCATCTCCTAAATCTCTTCCTCTTACTTCCATAGACATTTCTGTCATGAGTGGCATACTACATCCTATTTGCATTTTAATCTGTTCTGCTGTGGTTTGACCAATTGCTAAATTCATTTCACGTTTAATATAATTGACAATATCTTCATCTAATTCGTCTCCTGCTATTCTTAAAGAGTGACTAACTACGATTCCTCCTAAAGAAATAACAGCAACTTCTGTGGTTCCACCTCCAATATCTACAATAATACTTCCACTTGGTTCTCCTACGTCTAAAGATGCTCCAATAGCTGCTGCCATTGGTTCTTCAATTAAGTAAACTTCTTTAGCTCCTGCTTGCAAAACAGATTCTTCTACAGCTCTTTCTTCTACTTCTGTAATACCAGATGGTACCCCTACTACTACTCTAGGTCTTCCTATATTGTATCTTCTTCCTACTTTTTCAATTAAATTTTTTAGCATTAATTGTGTGGCTGTAAAGTCTGCAATGACACCATCTTTTAATGGTCTAACCGCTTTTATTTGTTCTGGTGTTCTACCGTAACATTTCTTTTGCTTCATTTCCTGTAGCTAAAATATTTCCTGTCTTTCTGTCAATTGCAACAACCGAAGGTTCTTTTAAAATAATTCCTTTTCCCCTTAAAGTTACTAAAATATTAGCAGTTCCTAAATCAATTCCTATATCTTTTGATCCAAACGTAAAAAGTTTCATTTTATTCTTCCTTTCTTTTTTCTTTTCTATTCTCTTCTTTAGTTTCTGAAACAATTGTTGAAAAAATACTGGTATAATTTTGGTTTCCTATTACGATATGATCTAATAATTGAATTCCTATTAAAACAGTAGCTTCATATAGTTGATTTGTAAAATTAATATCTTGTGTGCTTGGTGTTGAATCACCACTTGGATGATTGTGTACTAAAATAATCTTTGGTACCTTCATTTTAAGGGGTTCTTCTAATACATCTTTAATCGAAATTTGAGCAAAATTTGTTCCTCCTTTAGCAATATCTTTAATGCTTAAAATTTCATTTTTTGTATTTAATAAAACCACTTTTATAATTTCTTCTCTTTGAAATCTTAATTGTTCCATCATAATATTTGCTAAATCTTGTGGTTGACGAATAATAATTTTTTTAATATTTATTGGTCGTGTCATACGACTAGCTAATTCTCCTACTGCTTTAAGTTGTATTGCTTTTACTTTTCCAATTCCTTTGATTTTCATTAATTCTTCTATGCTAATATTTCGTAAAAAGTTCATTCCTTCCAATTGTGTATTGTTTAATTTTAATATTTTTTGTGCTAATTGTACTGAAGTTTCTTGTTTTGTTCCTGTTTTTATTATAATAGCTAATAATTCTGCATCAGATAATGCTGTTTCCCCATACCATTCTAATTTTTCATATGGTCTTTCCAACTCTGGTAATTCTTTTATGGTTATTGGCAAAAAAACCGTTCCTTTCTTGTTCTAATTTGCCCCTATTATATTTTTTTATAAATAAATATAGCAAGTACCATTCCAATAATACTTGATATACTAATTTTAAACATCAAAGCAAAAGTGACTTTTACGACACTTAAATCTAATACAATTGGATTTTCTAATCCAAAACTTTGACTATAGGATAGCCACCAAAGCCAATCTACTTTTGCTGCTAATTCTCCTAATAATCCCCCTACTACTAGTCCTGATAAAATAAATATTAATAAAATCCATATATTTTTTTCTTTGGTTGCCATTTTATTTTTCCCTCCATTATTTCATTTTTTCTTACGGCTATTTTGTTTTTATTCTACTTTGCTATTATATCTTGATTTCGCAAATTTTTCAAGTAGAATACTATATTTTTTACATTTTAATAATATTATTTATCTGATTAAAATTACCAAAAATTGTTCCTTTCCATATAATAAGATAAGTAGTATAATAGAATTAAGAGTAATTAAGGGGGTTATCAACCTTATGAAGATAGAAAAACTAACAGAAAATAAGATTCGTGTTATTATGCGTTCAGAAGAATTAGGCTTAAATAATTTAAATACTACAAATAGTATAGTTAGAGCAATTGAAACACAAGAAATTTTTTTAGAAATTTTAAAAAGGGCAGAAAAAGAAGTTGATTTTTATACAGATGGTTGTAAATTATTAATTGAAGCTTTTTCTTCTATAGAAGATACTTTTGTTTTTACTATAACAAAATATTCGCCAGATTCTGTAAAAAAGAAAAAATTAGTTGCTAAGAAAAAAAATGAATTAATTACAAATCAATCCATTGTCTCTCGTTTTAAAGATTTTGATACTTTTTGTGACTTTTGTAATTTTATAAAATCTTTACATAAATCCTACGAGCAATCTTTATTTAAAAATTGTTCTTTATATTTATGGAAAGATAGTTATTATTTAATTGTTAAAAATGCACTAACACAGAATAATAATATTGCTTTTTGGTACACTACCTTATGTGAATTTAGTAAAATAATTTCATGCTCACATCATTTTATGGATAAAATACTAGAACATGGCACTCCTATTATAAAAAAGAATGCTATTGAGGTAGGAATAAATTTTTTTGCAAAATAAAAAATAGATAAATTATCTATTTTTTATTTTTTATTTTAATATAAGTAATTTTGAGGATTGTATGCTATTCCATTTACTCTTATTTCTAAATGTAAATGTGGTCCCGTTGAATTTCCAGTTGAGCCAACAGCAGCTATTGTCTGTCCTTGTGTAACTTGTGTTCCTGCTGATACATATAATTTGCTACAATGTCCATAGTAAGTTTGTACCCCATTTCCATGTGATATTACAATCATATTTCCAAAAGAACCCTTGTATCCAGAAAATGTTACGACACCAGAAGCTGCTGCTGCAATTGGTGTTCCTTTTGCTGTAGCTATATCTAAACCAGTATGAGAAGATGCTCTTCTAGAACTAATAGAACCAAACCTTGAACTGATTGTACCAGAAACTGGTCTAATAAGTGAAATTCCTAAATTAACTTTACCAGAAGAAATTTGTAGAGATGTATTAACATTACCTGTTGTTGCATATTTTGCTGTTCCTTTATTCGTAATAGTTGCTATTTTAGGTGCAACTTTATATAAATTAGCTACGGCTTCTTCAGAAGTTACAAAAGTTTTTGCATCTTGCTCATATTTTTCTACAATAGCAATCTTTTCAAGATTTGAGCTATTTTTTTCTTTTAATCCATTTATAACATTTTCTGCTTCTTCAAAAGAAGAAACATAAGCTTTTTCTTCTTGATTATCTGTAATTGCGTAATATCTATAATAAGTTATCCCTTGTTCTTTTACTTTGTCAAATATTTCATCGTCATTTGTTACAATATTCTTTTTTAGTAAACATAGATGATATTCTGGAAGTTTATCTACTTGCACAAATGCTACGTTTTTACTTCCTTCTTCTCCATTTTTTATGTATTCGTTGATTTTATTCTGTAAAGTAGCTTTGTCTGCTGTGTAACCAATTTGTTCTCCGTTCATAAAAACGCTATAAGTAGGTTTATATAAAAAAGCAATTGCACTCACAATCATAAAAGTTGATATTCCAAAAAGGATTATGAATTTAATACTTCTTTTGGTATGTATCATTACTTTTTTAAACATCTTTTTTATCAATCTCCTTTGTATTTTAATGACTTTTTCTGAATAAATTTACATTGTAATCATATTGTAATATTCTTTTTTTTGCAAAGATATTGCATCTTTAATTTCCGTAAGTTTATTTCTTTTTTTAGTGTTTATCTTCTTTTTTTTTCATTTATCTCCTATTTTCAATTTTTTATTTTAATTCACCATAAAAAAAAAAGATACATCTTTCGATAATTAAGACGTATCCCTGGTAATTACTAAAATTATTGTTGCAATTCTGTTTTTACTGTATTAATTTCTGTTGTAGTTGCTTTTTGTGCTGGAATATAATATCCTTTTGTTTGCGCAATCTTAAATAATTCATATTGAAAACTTTCGTCATTATTTCTAATTTGTTGAAATGTTTGTCTTAATTGCATATTTTCTGATTCTGATATAGCTGTTTGATAAGCTGTTAAATCTGCTTTAACATTTCCTAAAATATCATTTACCATTGTTTTTTCATCCATTTTATTTTTTCCCCCCTTAATCATTTAAAAATGTCATTAATTTTTGTTTAGTATTTAATGCATCTTGCGCTGATTTTGTAAATAATTGTTTAATTTGTGGATCAACAGCTTGTGAAGAATAAGTATTTAGTTTTTGATAAGCTGTTTCATGTGCTCCTATTAAATGCCTTAAATGTTGTAATTCAGTTTGATTTAAATCTGCCATTTTTATCCTTCCTTTCTTTTTTATCTCATTTTATTTTTTCCATTTTTCAATGCTTTTATACCTATCAAGTTTAAATTTTAAAACTTTACAATTTGCATAGAAAATGTTATAATTGAATCTATAACAAGTTGCAAAAAATCTATAGCTGGGTAAGATTTTAGCCTATTATATTCAAGGAGGAAAATATGTTTATTCTTTTAAATGAATTTCATCACAATCAAAAATTGATTTTAAATACTAATCGGATTGTATTGGTGTACAAAAGGGATCTTTGGCAAGTAATCGATGTCGATTACCATTTTAATGGTTCAAAAAGTTACGATGTTGCTGACAGCTTCGAACAAATAAAAGACACATTACAGCAATATGGTAATTTTGTTAACCTCATGCTTTATAAATCGTCGCATTCTACTAACTCTAGTGATACAAAACTTATATGTGAAGATGTATTAGTAAACCTTGATTTCCTTTTGTGTTGCAAAGAAAGTAATATAACTCTTTCTCACAATAAGACATTAAAAAGTCAAATTTGGCTTACTGGCTTCAATCATTGCTTTTATAGCGAATTAGATTTAAGTCAATTGTTAAATATCTTAAAAATAACTAATTGATTAACCCAGTAAAAAGGAGCATTGCATAAGCAATGCTCCTTTTTTTATGATTCTATTACCTCTAAATTTGCATATTTAGCCATTAACCTTTTACGTCCTACTTTATCGAAATCAATTTCTACTTTTAAATCATCTCCTTCTGGTTCTATTAGATGTATCGTTCCTTCTCCGAACTTTTTATGAAATACTCGAATTCCTACTTTGTATTTAGATAAATCAACTGTTTCGTGATGGATTGTTTTCTTTCCTAAACTATTTAAAAAGCTTTCTGCTGTTCTAAAAGCAAATCCTTGCTCTTTTTTACCAGATTGATATGTTTTAATTGAGTCATTATTTTTACTACCATAAGTCCAGCTATATGGCGAATCTTGAAACACTTCTTTTTTATTAGAATTTGGTTCAAAAGTTTCTTGATAACCTTCTAATAGTTCTTTTGGTATTTCTTCTAAAAATCTAGAAACAGGATTATAGCTTGTAGAACCAAATATGGTTCTTTGCCTACTACAAGTCAAAAATAAATTTTCTTTAGCCCTTGTAATTCCTACATAGCATAATCGCCTTTCTTCTTCTAGTTCTTTTGGCTCCATTATAGATTGATAACCTGGAAAAATTCCTTCTTCCATTCCTACTAAAAATACAACAGGAAATTCTAATCCTTTTGCACTATGAAGTGTCATAAGAATAACACTATCCTCTTCTTCCTCCATATTATCTAAATCGCTTGATAAAGTAATTCCCTCTAAAAATTCACTAAGCGAATTTTCTGCAAACTCTTCTTCAAATTCTATAACAACCGTTAAAAATTCTTCTAGATTGGCTATTCTGTTTTCTGCTTCTATAGTATTTTCTTGTTCTAATACTTTTGTATATCCGGATTTTTTCAATGTTAATTTAACAAGTTCTGAAAGGGTTAATTTTTCTTTTTTATTTTTTAATTCTTCTATTAAATTAATAAATTCTCTGGAATTTAAGTAAACTCTATTTAATCCATATTCATCTGCTTTTTTAATTACTTCGTACATAGAAGTTCCCTCATCAATTGCTAATTGTTCAATTTTATCTAAACTTGTTTTTCCAATTCCTCTTTTAGGTTCATTAATAATCCTTTTTAAACTCAAATTATCAGAAGTGTTTTGAATTAATCTTAAATAAGCAATAATATCTTTGATTTCTTTTCTTTCATAGAATTTTAGCCCTCCTACGATTTTATAAGGAATATTTTCTCTCCTTAAAATATCTTCTATGGCTCTAGATTGTGTATTCATTCTATATAAAATTGCAAAATCAGAATAATTATAATATTCTTCTCGTTTTAGATGTTCTATTTGTTCAACAATATAAGAAGCTTCATCATATTCGTTATCTGCTTGATATACTCTTGGCAAATGTCCTTCATCATTTTGTGTCCAAAGTTCTTTTTTATATTTAACTTCATTATTTTGAATAACACTATTGGCTGCTTTTAATATATTTTGTGTGCAACGATAATTTTGTTCTAATTTGATAATTTTTGTTCCAGGGAAGTCTTTTTCAAAATTTAATATGTTAGAAATATCCGCTCCTCGAAAAGAATAAATTCCTTGGTCATTATCTCCTACTACTGTAATATTTCCATTTTTAGAAGCAAATAACGTAATTAAAGTAAATTGTGCTTTATTGGTATCCTGATATTCATCCACTAAAACATATTTAAATTTATTTGCATAGTATTCTAATATGTCTGGATTATCTAATAAAATCTTAATTGCATAATTAATAATATCATCAAAATCAATGGCATTATTTTCTTTTAATCTTTTTTGATATAACTCATATACAGTAGCAATTTTTTCTTTTCTAAAATCGCCATTAACTCTAGCAATATATTGCTCTGGATCTAACATTTCATTTTTTGCATTACTAATTTCGGATAAAACACTTCTGTCTGTAAATAATTTATCATCTATGGATAATTCTTTTAAGCATGCTTTAATGAGTGTTCTTTGATCAGTAGTATCAAAAATAATAAAAGAAGAATCAAATCCTATTCTATCAATAAATCTCCTTAACATTCGTACACAAATTGAGTGAAAAGTTCCCATCCATATATCTTTTGCTGGTTCTCCTACAAGATTTGCAATTCTTTCTTTCATTTCATTTGCTGCTTTATTTGTAAAAGTAATTGCTATAATATCCCATGGTTTTACTTGCTTTTCTCCTATTAAATAAGCAATTTTATGCGTTAGTACTTTTGTTTTTCCACTTCCTGCTCCAGCGATTATTAAGCATGGTCCTTCTGTATTTATTACTGCTTCATATTGTTTATCATTTAATCCTTCTAATATATTTTGCAATTTATTTCTTCCTTTCGTGTGGTTTCTTCTCAAATATATGTTTGTATTTTACTATATTCATTTTTAAAAAGCAAGTATTTTTCAAAAAATACCTGCTTTTTTGTTTTTCTATATGGAAGTAGCAAACATGCCTATTAAAAACCCTATCATATTGCCAAGTGCTGTCATCCTTCCATGGTATAATTGGTTGGATTCTGGTATTAATTCTCCTGATACAATATAAAGCATTGCTCCGTGCAGCAAAACTTAAACAAATTGATATAATTTCTTGTGAAATAGAGCCTATCATCGC
>CANQZU010000023.1 GCA_947628415.1 uncultured Clostridia bacterium
ACCACAGAAGAAGTTACAAAAACATACAATGTATCAAGTGACGGAACTTACTATTTCTATGTAAAAGATGCAGTAGGAAATGTAAATAATAAATCTATTTCAGTTACCAATATTGATAAAACAGCTCCAACTATAAATTCTTTAACACAGGCAAATGACAAAGTAGAATTAAGAAATGCTAATGCAGAAACTAGAAAACAGTATTTATTTGGAGAAGCAACTATAAGTCATCAGTCTAATGCCTATTTGGTTACTTCAGTTGGTATGTCAGATGGAACAATAATTTCTGGTTCTTCAATTGTTAGTTATCCTTCATCAGTAGGAAATATTATAATATATGATAGTAATTCAAGTCAATATTATCAATTTATAGCAACATCTAGTAGTAGTGGAAATAACTTTTTATCTTTTACTTCAGCATGGAAACCGTTGGGCAGTTCTTATTTAGTAGATCCTGCAGGTTACACCAATGGAACTGTTACGCTAACTGGAAAAGCTAAAGATAATGATTCAGGGATTGTTGCATGGCAATTTAGTACAAGTAATTCTATAACAGCTTCCTCTTCAGGTTGGTCAACAATGACAGCAACCACAGAAGAAGTTACAAAAACATACAATGTATCAAGTGACGGAACTTACTATTTCTATGTAAAAGATGCAGTAGGTAATGTAAGTAGTGAATCTATTTCGGTTACTAGTATATTGATAAAAACAACTCCAGCTATTAAAATAGTATAAAAATTGACTTAAGTAGTAAAAAAGCACCTTTTCAAACAGATGAATATGTAGATAGTGATTATAAAAAGTATTTCATTGAGGACAAAGCAGAATTAGCAAAATGCTTATTTGATAGTATCAAAGAAACTATTAAAGCTAATTTTGGACAAGAAAAAGACGTTTACTATAGTGTAGATGGTCAAGATATCACAATAGAAGGATTGCCAACAATAAAGGCAAATAAAGCCTACTAGAATTATAGAAAAATAAAATCTTGTTATTAACTCTTAATTAAGGTGTTGAAAAATACAAGGAAATATAGTAAAATAGGTAATATTATAAAAATATTACCTATTTTTAATAAGAAAAGGATTATAACATGAAAGAACAAGTATTAGAAACCATTCAAAAATATCATTTAATTGAAAAAGGAGATAAAATTGTTTTAGCTGTATCAGGTGGACCTGATTCTATGTGCATGTTAGATATTTTAAGAGAACTTAGCGAAAATACATCATTATTATTTAGTGCTTCCGAAAAAAATTTTGAAATAGTAGTAGCACATGTAAATCATATGATTCGTAATGAAGCAAAAAAAGAAGAAGAATATGTAAGACAATATTGTTTGCAAAATAAAATTGTTTTTTATGGTAAAAGTATAGATGTACAAAAAATTGCTCATACTAATAAAATAGGAATAGAAGAAGCAGGAAGATTGGCAAGATATGAATTTTTTGAAGAAATATTACAAAAAGAAAATGCTAATAAAATAGCAATAGCTCATAATAAAAACGATAAAATAGAAACTATTTTGATGCATGCTTTTAGAGGATGTGGAATAGAAGGATTAAAAGGAATAGAAGCTAAAAGAGGGAATATCATTAGACCTTTAATTGAATGTGAAAGAAAACAAATTGAAAATTATTGTGAAGAAAGACAATTACATCCTAAAATTGATTCTACTAATTTTGACAACTGTTATACAAGAAATAAAATTAGAAACATTTTAATTCCGTATGTCCAAAAGGAATTTAATCCTAATATTATTGATACTATTAATCGATTATCCAGTATGATTTCAGAAGAGGATAATTATCTTGAAAATGTAGCTAAACAAGTATATGAAAAATTAGTTATAGAAGAAAAAGAAAAAGAGATTGTTATTGACTTAAAAAACTTTAATACAGAAGAAAAAGTAATAAAAGCGAGGGTAATTCGATATATTATAAAAAGATTATTTGGTAGTAACCAAGGAATTGAAAAAATTCATATAGAAGATATTATAAAGTTGTGCAGTAATAATATAGGTAATAAATTTTTATTACCTAACAAAAATTGCAAGGTTTTAGTAAAAAATCATCGTATTTATTTTATAAACCAAAACTAACAATCCGTAACAAATCCGCCAAATAAGCAATTTTGTAACAAAAAAGACATATAAAAAACTATTGAAAAAGAAATATTTATATGTTATAAAATCAATATAAAATGAGACAAACAAGAGGAGGAATTATTTTGAAAAATGGAATCAAAACATTAGCTATGTGGCTAATTATAGGAGTTATTTTTATCGTTGTATTATCATCAATTATTGAAAATAGTGACTCAAAATTAAAATATTCAGAATTAATTACTGATATTAATAGTGGTAGAGTAGAAAATATTCAAATTGAGGCAGATGGAAAAACGGCAACTGTTACTTTAAAAGATGATAGAATAAAAAAAGAAGTTAATATACCAAATATGGAAAGTTTTATGTCTTATTCAGAAGACTTCTTAAGAGATGGTGCTTTTACTTTAGAAGAAAAATCAGAATCAATCTTTGTTACTATACTTAGTTTACTTACTCCATTTGGACTATTAATTATATTCTTTATTTTTTGGTTCTTCATGATGGGAGGAGTTGGCCAAGGTGGTGCACCAGGAAATAAAACGATGTCATTTGGAAAAAGTAAAGCAAGAATAATGACACCAGCTGACAAAAATAAAATTACATTTGAAGATGTAGCAGGTGTAGACGAAGAAAAAGAAGAATTAGAAGAAATTGTACAATTTTTAAAAAATCCAAAGAAATTTACTGATATGGGAGCAAGAATCCCAAAGGGAGTTTTATTAGTAGGTCAACCAGGTACTGGTAAAACACTTTTAGCAAAAGCAGTAGCAGGAGAAGCAGGCGTTCCTTTCTTTATTATTAGTGGTTCAGACTTTGTAGAAATGTTTGTTGGTGTTGGTGCTTCTAGGGTAAGAGATTTATTTGACCAAGCCAAGAAAAATGCACCATGTATTATATTTATTGATGAAATTGATGCTGTAGGTAGACAAAGAGGAGCTGGACTTGGTGGTGGACATGATGAAAGAGAACAAACTTTAAATCAATTGTTAGTAGAGATGGATGGTTTTGCAGAAAATGAAGGAGTTATTGTCCTTGCTGCCACAAACCGACCAGATGTATTAGATAAAGCTCTTTTAAGAGCAGGAAGATTTGATAGACAAATTGTTGTAGGACTTCCAGATGTTAAAGCAAGAGAACAAATTTTAGAAGTACATGCCAGAAAAAAACGTTTAGCAGAAGATGTAGATTTAAAAGTAATAGCAAAAAACACTTCAGGATTTGCAGGAGCTGATTTGGAAAATGTATTAAACGAATCTGCTTTATTAGCTGCTAGAAGAAATTTGAATGAAATTGGCATGAAAGAAATTGAAGATGCCATGGTAAAAGTAACTATGGGACCAGAAAAGAAAACAAAAGTAAGAAGTGAAAAAGAAAATAAATTAGTAGCTTATCACGAGGCAGGGCATGCAGTAGTTAGTCATTTTTTAGAGACACAAGATCCAGTACACCAAATTTCAATTGTACCAAGAGGTATGGCAGGTGGATATACAATGTATAGACCAACAGAAGACAAATCTTTTATGTCTAAAACAGAAATGGAAGAAAATATTGTATCACTTCTTGGAGGAAGAGTAGCAGAAAGTTTAATTTTAAATGATATTTCAACAGGGGCAAGTAATGATATCGAAAGAGCAACTAAAATTGCAAGAAGTATGGTAACAAAATATGGAATGAGTGACAGAATTGGTACATTGATGTTAGGCTCTAACCAAGAAGAAGTATTTTTAGGAAGAGATTTTGCCCAAAGTAAAGAATACTCTGAAGAAACTGCAGCTATTATTGACGAAGAAACAAAAGCAATTGTTGACAAAGGTTATAATCGTGCAAAACAAATTTTAACAGATAACATAGAAAAATTACATCAAGTAGCTGGTATTTTATTAGAAAAAGAAAAGATTGAAGCAGACGAATTCGAAGCAATCTTTGGAGAATAATTTAAAAATATAAGAAAAGTAGCAATTTCATATTGCTATTTTTTTTTCTTTATTATAAAATGGCAAAAGAGAGGAATAGGATAAAAAATGAAAAATTATTATGAAATATTAGAAGTAAATCAAAAAGCTTCTAAAGAAATCATTGAAAAAGCCTATAAAGTCTTAGTAAAAAAATATCATCCAGATGTAAATGCAAAAAAAGCACAAGAGAATAATCAAAAAATTAAAGAATTAAATGAAGCTTATGAGGTATTATCAAATGATTTTTTAAGAGAGCAATATGATAATGAATTAAAAAAAGAAAAAAGCACGTTAGAAAATGTTACTTTTCAAAAAGAAAGTTCATTAAATGAGGAACAAACACAAAAAAATGTTCAAAATGCTAAACCTCACAAAATTGGAAGCTTTATGAATCTAATAGAAATTGTAAAAGAATTATTAAGAAATAAACCTAAAAGAGAACAATTTAAAGAAGTTACTAAAAAAGATTTATTTGCAATGTTTTTAACAGCTATAATTTTAATTTTACTAGGAATTATTTTGTGGTTTATACCATTTACTAATGGATGGATGAGAGAATTTTTATTTGAAAATCCACTATTTAATTGGATTGGAAGATTGTTTACTAGATAAAATTAAGGAAGAAGGTTCTAAAATATGCATTATGCAGATATAAAAAAAGCAGATATAGCAAATGGATTAGGAGTTAGAGTTTCTGTTTTTGTAAGTCGGTTGTACACATCATTGTAAAAATTGCTTTAATCAAGAAGCATGGGATTTCAATTATGGAAAAGAGTTTACACGGGGAAGAGATAAATCAAATCTTAAAAGAACTAGATCATCCTTATGTTTCTGGGTTATCTTTACTAGGTGGTGAACCTTTAGAACATAGCAATCAACAAGGACTTTTACCATTGCTTAGAAAAGTAAAAGAAAAATTTCCTCAAAAAAATATATGGTGTTATACAGGATATACCTTTGATAAAGATATTATGGAAAAAATGTATGACAATTGGGAAGAAACACCAGAATTATTATCATATTTAGATGTATTAGTAGATGGAGAATTTGAAGAAGAAAAGAAAGATATAAAATTACGTTTCAAGGGTTCTAGTAATCAAAGAATTTTAGATGTAAAAAAATCACTCCAAAAAAAGAAAGCAGTATTATTTGAATTCTAACTATTGACAAGGCAAGTACTTTCATGTATAATAGGTATCGTTAAAAGGGTTATCCCACATACCGTTTTCGTATGGACCGGAAGGAGGGGAATATAAATGTCAGAAATTAAAGTGAATAATGGTAATATAGAAGATGCCTTAAAAAGGTTTAAAAGACAATGTGCGAGAAATGGAGTTATTCAAGAAGTACGAAAAAGAGAGCATTATGAAAAACCTAGTGTAAGGAGAAAGAAAAAATCAGAGGCAGCAAGAAAAAGAAAATTTTAGAAAATTGAAAAGTGATGTTTTTTGAAATTAACTCAAAAGACATCATTTTTGTTATATTAGGTAGTTACGCTAAAAAAGTATAATAAAACTAAAAATGAAGTATACTAAATCAAAGGAGGAAAAAGGATGGAATATCAACAAACAGAAATTAAAAAAGGAATTAAATTACACACAATTCATACTGAAAAATTTAAAACAAATTTAATTGCCGTATTTTTAACTACAAAATTAGATCGACAAACCGTTACTAAAAATGCTATGATTTCAGCACTTTTAAGAAGGGGCTCAAAAACGATGCCCTCGCAAGAAGAAATTAGCAAACAAATGGAAGAAATGTATGGAGCAAGTTTTGATTGTGGATTAGATAAAACAGGAGATAATCAAGTATTCAAATTTTATTTAGAAACGATTAATGATAATTTTTTACCACAAAAAGGGGAAGATATGTTGAAAACTTCTCTCGAAAAATTATTAGAAATTGTATTAAATCCTTACCTTGAAGATGGAGGATTTAAAACAGAATATGTAGAACAAGAAAAAAACAATATCCAGCAACGAATAGAAGGAAAAATTGACAATAAAGCTAAATATGCTTTAGATCGTTGCATTGAAGAAATGTATAAAAACGAACCATTTGGATTGTATAAGTTTGGTTACGTAGAAGATTTAGCATCTATGGATGGAAAAAATCTATATTCGTACTATCAAGAATTAATAAATTCTTGTAAAATTGATTTATTTGTATCTGGAATGATAAATGAAGATATCAAACAAAATGTGATTGAAAATGAAAACATTAAAAAATTAAAAGAAAGAAATCCAAATTATATTATTCCAAAAGAATTGAATAAATCTCTTCCAGAAAAAGAAAATATAGTTACAGAATCTATGCAAGTAACACAAGGAAAATTAATTTTAGGATTAAACGTTTGCCTAACTAAAGAAGAACAAAGATATGATGTTTTAATCTACAATAGTATTTTAGGTGGAAGTGCTAATTCAAAAATGTTTCAAAATGTTAGAGAAAAAGCCCATTTAGCTTATGTAGCAAGCTCTAGTTATTTACGATATAAGAATAATATTTTTATAAATTGTGGAATAGAAATTGGAAATTATGAAAAAGCATTAGAACTAATTCAAAAGCAGATAGAAGACATGAAAAATGGAAAATTTACACAAGAGGATATTGATAATGCAAAAAAAGGAATGATATCAGCCATCAAAACAATTGATGATGAGCAAGATACAGGTATTACTTATTATTTTGGGCAAGAATTATCACAAAGTGATGTTTCAGTTGAAGAATATAAAAAGCGAATCGAGCAAGTTAGTAAAGACGATATTATGAGTATAGCAAATAATGTAGCGGTTCATACAATTTACTTTTTAAAAAATTAATAAAAAGGAGGCAACAAAGTGCAAGTAATAGAAAACTTAAAAGTAAAGGAAAAGGTATATATTGAAAAATTAGAAAATGGATTAACAGTTATGATAATTCCTAAAAAAGGAATGGAAAAGAAATACATGATATGGGGTACGCACTATGGATCAAATGAAAGTAGTTTTATAGTACCTGGAGATGAGCAAGTAACAAATGTTCCAAATGGAGTAGCACATTTTTTGGAACACAAGTTATTTGAACAAGAAAATGGAACCAATAGTTTAGATGTCTTAACAGCATTAGGAGTAGAAGCAAATGCTTATACAACTAATGACCATACAGCTTATTTATTTGAATGTAACGATAATTTTTATGAGGCAATGGATGAATTAATGGATTATGTTCAACATCCTTATTTTACAGATGAAAATGTAGAAAAAGAAAAAGGCATTATTGGACAGGAAATTATGATGTATGATGATTATCCAGAGTGGCGTGTATATTTAAATGCTATACAAGCAATGTATCATAATCATCCAGTTAAAATTGATATTGTTGGTACTATTGAAAGTATTAGCAAAATTAATAAAGAAATATTATATCAATGCTATCAGACTTTTTATAATCCATCAAATATGGCAATGGTAATATGTGGAGACTTTGAACCACAACAATTGATACAAGAAGTAAAAAAGAGATTAACTAATACAAAGGCAAGTGGAGAAATAAAAAGGATTTATCCACAAGAGCCAGAAGAAATTGTACAGCATAAAATAGAACAAAAATTAGAAGTTAGTCAACCCTTATATACCATTGGGATAAAAGATAATCCAAATCAAAAACAAATTGTCAAAAAACATATAGCAATTGAAATTTTATTAAATTTACTAATTGGTAGAAGTTCTCTTTTATATAAAGAACTTTACAATGAAGGGATGATTTATTTTCAACCTAGTTTAGAATATGAATTTTCAAATGGTTATGCTCATATCTTGATTAGCGGACAATCTAACAAACCAGAAATAGTTTATGAAAAATTCAAAGAAGAAGTAGAAAAGGTAAAAAAAGAAGGAGTTCAAGAAAAAGATTTTGAACGTATTAAAAAAATGATTTATGGTGGCTATATAAAAGAATATAATGATGTTTCTGATATTGCTAGAATGTTTTTAGCAGATTACTTTAAAGGAATTAATAGTTTTGACTATTTAGAAGAAATAAAAGGGATTACTGTAGAATATTTAGAGCAAATTTTAAAAGATGTCTTTAAAGAAGAAAAAATGATTCTTTCAGTTGTAAAAAGTTAAAGAAAAAAATGTAAAAAAAATAGCATTTTTCATAAAAAAATGAAAATGCTGTTTTTTATTGTTTTAATATGTCGAAAAAACATAAAAAACGTCATACGAAAGTTGGCAAAAAGCGTTGAAAATACTTGACTTAGGGGTAATATTGTGGTAATTTATAATTATACAGAAGATAAATAAATTATTTTACCTTGAGAAAGGGATGGGATAAAATATGTTAAATGAAGAAATTTGTAAATTAAGAGATAAACTAAATAAAAGTATTGAAAAAGAAAATGACTATAATATTACTTATAAATTAAGTGTGGAATTAGATGAGCTAATTGCACAATATTATAAAGATTTAAAAAATAATAAAAAAAAACTAGTAATGATGAATCAATAAATTAAACCTCTTAAGCATATTATGCTTAAGAGGTTTTTTCAAAGTAATATTTTAATGCTAAAATTAAGGAACCCAAATAATTGAGTTTTTATTAGAACAGCTTGAAAGCAAAAAAAATATATAATATAATAAGGTCGTAAACATTTTGTAGAAAAATAAGGGTGTGACGAAAATGAACACAGTAGTATTAAAATTTGGAGGAAGTTCGGTAGCAGATAATATTAAGTTAAATATTGTAGCCAAAAAAATTATTAGTTTGAAACAAGAAGCTAAAAATGTAGTAGTTGTTGTATCAGCACAAGGAAAAACAACTGACAAATTAATTAAAGAAGCACAAGAATTATCGGCTATTCCAGAAGAAAGAGAAATGGATATGTTATTATCAACAGGAGAACAAATAACAGCATCAAAATTAAGCATATTATTAAATCGAAAAGGATATCCAGCAATTTCTTTAACTGGATGGCAAGCAGGAATTCGAACTAATGGAGTACATAGAAGTGCTAAAATTGAACAAATTTATATAGACAGAATGGAGAAAGAACTAGAAAAAGGAAATATTATTATTGTTGCAGGATTCCAAGGAGTAGATGAAAATGAAGACATTACAACTTTAGGTAGAGGCGGATCAGACACAACAGCAGTTGCATTGCAAGTGGCATTGAAAGCAGAAAAATGTTATATTTTTTCTGATGTAGATGGGATTTATTCAGCAGATCCTAATATGATTACAATGACAAAAAAATTAGATGAGATTTCTTTTGATGAAATGCAAGAAATTTCAGATGCAGGTGCAAAAGTATTGCATAATCGCTGTATTCAACTTGGGAAAAGGTTTCATTGCGATATTGTTGCTAAATCGACCTTTTCAGAAGGAAGCGGAACTAAAATATGTGAAAAAATTGAATCTACTCAAATAAAAAGTATTACAAAAAACGAAAAGTTAGTTATGATAACCATGAAAAAAGAACAAAATATTTCAGAAAAAGAATTATATGATATTTATGAAACTTTATTACAACATAATATCCTTTTGGAATCTTTCGAAAAAGAGGAAAATAGAATAACATTTCGAGCAGAAAAAGCAGAGCAAAATAAAGTACAAGAATTGTTAGATAGAAAATATCCAGATTATCAAATTATGCAAGAAGAATTTGTTAAATTAAGTATTGTTGGGTATGGAGTAATACAAGACAATAAAGTATTAAGCCAAACAATTGCAATATTAAAAAAGCATAATATTGAAATCATGGATATTTATCTAACACAAGCTCAAATACAAATTTTAGCAAAAGAAATAAAAAAAGAAGTCATAGAAGAATTACATCAAAAATTAATTAATTTTTCTACAATTTGAACTGCATTACTAGCAGCCCCTTTACGAATGTTGTCAGCAACTACCCAAAGATTAACACCAGATTTTACACTTTCATCACGACGAATTCTACCAACAAATACTTCATCATGGCCAGTTGCTTGAATTGCCATAGGATAGGAATTTGTAGAGGGGTCATCTATGACGATTAAATTAGGGAAACTTTTAAGAGCACAAATTAAATCATCTGTTTTGAAATCTTTTTCTAATTCAACATTAATAGATTCAGAATGGGAATTTTGAACCGGAACTCGAACAGTAGTTGCGGTGATTTTTAAATTAGGCCTATGTAAAATTTTTCTAGTTTCTTGAATCATTTTCATTTCTTCTTTTGTATATCCATTTTCTAAAAATACATCAATATGTGGTAAACAATTATTATAAATAGGATGAGGAAATTTTTTTAATGGTTTTTTACCATCTATGTTTTCCAAGTCACAAAGAGCGTCTTTACCAGCGCCAGATACAGCTTGGTATGTGGAATAAACAATTCTTTTAATAGTATATAAATCATCAATTGCTTTCAAAGGAAGCATTGCTTGAATAGTAGAACAATTTGGATTGGCAATTATCCCATGATGGGATAAAATATCTTCTGGATTAACTTCTGGAACAACTAAAGGAACGTCTTTGTACATACGAAAATAACTACTATTATCAACAACAATACAACCTTTTTTAGCTGCAATTGGTGCATATTTTTTCGAAATTTCACTACCTGCTGAAAAAATAGCAAAATCAAATCCTGTATCAAAAGAATTAGAAGTTAATTCTTCTACTACATAGTTTTTTCCGAGGATAGAAAAAGATTTGCCAACAGATTTTTTACTAGCAAATAGCCCATAACTTTCAATGGGTAATTTTTTTTCTTCTAATACTTGTATAACAGATCTACCTACTAGACCTGTTGCTCCAACAATAGCAAGTTTATATTTTTTCAAAACACATTCCTCCCTTACTTTTCTATGGTTATTTTACTACAAAAAATAAAAAAAGAAAATATAATTACTTGCTTTTTTGTCTAAATTATTATATAATTGTTAGCCAAGTAAAGGAGAGAGAATTATGCGAGAAAATAAAAATTTTTCGATGTCTTCTCTTGAGGATATCAATAATACAGTGCAAGAAAAAAACAATAGTCATTCTTATAGAAATTTTAAACAGTTGGTTAATATATTTTATAATGAAGAATTAGAAGAAATTGAGCCAGAGGAAGGAATTACTTTAAAAAATAAAGGAACTATAAAAATTGAGCCCAAAATTATTTATGATAAATTTTCAGGAGATATGAAAGTAGAATTTAAAATAGGAAATAAAAAGATGTATAAAATTAAAGATTTATCTGAATTTTATACTAGAATGTTAGAAAAGAAATTTTATCAATATGGGGAAAAACTTCAATTTATTCATACAAAGGAAATGTTTGAAAAAGAGAGTCAGCCATTATTAGATTTTATTATGCGATATGCTGAAATTATCAAATATGCTAATTCAAATTCAAACAGTAATTATCGTTATTATGGAAAGGCTTTAAATGATACCAGTATTATTTTAGGAAATACTGGAATTGATGAATTGTTTGAAGTATTAAAAGGAAAAACAGTAACTTTTCAAAAAGATTATAATATAGAAGAAATAGAGTTTACTGAACAACAACCTAAAATAGGATTTACTTTAAAAAAAGTGGATACAGAACAATATTGTATAACTCCTAATATAGAAATTTTTAATGTAACGATTATGAAAGGAAAAAACCATAAATATATATTAGACAATAAAAAGTTATATCGTTGTACAAAAGAATTTGAAAAAACAAATTTAAAATTATTAGAATTATTTAGGCAAAATTATATGACAGAAGTAATGCTAGGAAAAGGAGAACTAAATCAACTATTTTCTATAATAATGCCAAAAGTTAAAGATGCAATTTACATTGAAAATATTCCAGAAGAAGAAATAATACAATATAAGCCAAAAGAACTACAAGTTAAATTATTTCTAGATTTTGATGAAAATGATTATCTCATTGCAGAAGTAAAATTTGCTTATGAGGAAAATGAATTTAATCCTCTGGATGAAAAATTAAAATGCAATTTTCCAAGAAATATGATTCAGGAAACAAAAGCTTTAAATGCTTTTCGAAAAACGGGATTCATGTTTGACAGTAAGAATTTAAGATTTATTTTACCAGACAACGATAAGATTTATGAATTTTTAACAGAAGACATGGATTATTATAGACAAAAATTTGAAATTTTTGCGACGGAAAAATTTAAAATAAAACAAATCCGTGAACCTAAAATTGGTAGTTTAGGAGTAAAAATCGAAAATGATTTATTAAATATTGATTTAAAAGATATTGACATTAATGTAGAAGAATTAGAAAAAATTATGACAAAATATGCTTTAAAGAAGAAATACCACAGATTAAAAGACGGAAGTTTTATTAAATTAGAAGGAAATAAAGAGATTGATTTTCTAGATAAGTTAGCTTCAGGGATGGATATTAGTTACAAAGAATTAGCAACAGGAGAAGTAAGATTACCAGTTAATAGAAGTTTATATTTAAATCAATTATTAAAAGCTATAAAGGGTACACAAGTTACTAAAAATGCAGAATATAGACAAGTAGTAAATAATTTAAACAAAGAGCAGTTAGAAGAAGAAATGAAGGTACCTCAAAATTTAGAATCTATTTTAAGATATTATCAAAAAACAGGTTTTAAATGGTTAAAAGTTTTGGATAGTTATCATTTTGGAGGAATTTTAGCAGACGATATGGGACTTCGGAAAAACTATTCAGATGCTATCAGTTATTGTAGATTATGTACAAAATGTTCAAATAGATGAAAATACAATTCCAGGACAAGAGCAAATTGGAAATAGCATTAATAAAAAAGCTAGTTTAGTAGTTTGTCCAAGTTCTTTAACTTTAAATTGGCAAAATGAAGCCCAAAAATTTGCACAAGAACTAAAAACATTAGTTATTAGAGGAACTTTATCAGAAAGAAAAAAACAAATAGATGAAATAGAACAGTATGATTTAGTTATTACTTCTTATGATTTATTAAAAAGAGATATTGAATTATATAGTAAAAAAGATTATTCATTTCGATTTATAGTAGCAGACGAAGCACAATATTTAAAAAATAGTAATACACAAAATGCTAAATCTATTAAAAAAATTAGGGCAGATACAAGATATGCTTTAACAGGAACACCTATTGAAAATTCTCTAGCAGAATTATGGTCAATTTTTGATTTTATTATGCCAGGTTATTTATTTAGTTATCGAAAATTTAAAGCAATGTATGAAACTCCTATTGTAAAAGAAGAAAATCAAGAAGTTATGCAAAAACTTCGTATGTTAATCGAACCATTTATTTTAAGAAGAAATAAAAAAGAAGTATTAACAGAGTTACCAGATAAAACTATAACAATATTGAATAATGAAATGGGAGAAGAACAAAGAAATATTTATTTAAGTTATTTGGCTCAAGCTAAAGCAGAAATAGTAGAAGAAATTAAATTGAATGGATATGAAAGAAGTCAAATGCAGATTTTAGCAGCACTTACAAGGCTAAGACAAATTTGTTGCCATCCAAGTTTATTTATGGAAAAATATAATTATGGAAGTAGTAAATTAGAACAATGTATAGAAATTATACAAGAGGCTATTACAGGTGGACACAAAATTTTATTATTTTCTAGCTATACATCTATGTTTGAAATAATAGAAAAAGAATTAAAACAAAGGCAAATATCATATTTTAAACTAACAGGAAGTACAAAAATAGAAGAGAGAATTGAATTAGTAGAAGAGTTTAATAAAAATCCAGAAATAAAAGTATTTCTAATTTCTTTAAAAGCAGGTGGCACGGGATTAAATTTAACAGGGGCAGACATGGTAATCCATTACGACCCATGGTGGAATTTATCCACAGAAAATCAAGCAACAGATCGTGCTTATAGAATTGGTCAGAAAAATAATGTGCAAGTGTATAAATTAATTACAAAAAACTCTATTGAAGAAAAAATTTACGGGTTACAACAAAAGAAAGCAGAATTAGTTGATAATATGTTAAGTACAAAGACATCGTTCATTAATAAATTATCTAAAGATGAGATTATGAATTTATTTACGTAATTGATAAAAAGTGTGAGGATAAAATGAAAGATTATATAACTATTATTGGAGGGCGGCTTAGCTGGTTGCGAAGCGGCCTACCAAATTGCTAAATGTAAAATAAAAGTAAAATTATATGAAATGAAACCCAAAAAATATTCACCAGCTCATTCAAATAAAGATTTAGCAGAAATTGTGTGTAGCAATTCTTTTAAATCTAATTTATTAACCAATGCTTGTGGATTATTAAAAGAGGAATTAAGAAGATTAGATTCTTTATTAATCCGAATAGCTGATGAAACAAAAGTGCCAGCTGGACAAGCTTTGGCAGTAGATAGAGATGCTTTTGCTCGGAAAAGTAACAAAAGAAATAAAAGAAAATCCGTATATTGAAGTTATTCACGAAGAAATTACTAATATACAAGAAATGTTACAAGATGGTATTGTTATCATTGCTACTGGTCCTTTAACTTCTGAAGGATTAGTTAAGCAAATACAAGAATTAACTTCACAAGATAAATTATATTTTTATGATGCAGCAGCACCTATTATAGAAAAGGAAAGTATTGATTTTTCAATTGCTTTTTATGGGGATAGATATTGTCAAGAAAAAAAGAAGGAAGAAACATTAGAAGAATGGAAAAAAAGACTAGCAGAGCAAGAAGGAAAAGAACAAAGTTATATTAATCTTCCTATGAATAAAGAAGAATACGAAAATTTTTGGCAAGAATTAGTAAAAGCAGAGGTAGTAACTTTGCATGACTTTGAAAAAAGGGAAATTTTTGAAGGATGTATGCCAATTGAAGTTATGGCCAAAAGAGGAAAAGAAACATTAAGATTTGGACCACTAAAGCCAGTTGGATTTGATGACCCAAGAACACGGGAAAAGACCATATGCTGTTATCCAATTAAGACAAGATGATAAACAAGCAAAACTTTATAATATGGTTGGTTTTCAGACAAATTTAAAATATGCCGAGCAGAAAAGAATTTTTTGTATGATACCAGGTCTAAAAAAGGCAGAATTTATAAAGTATGGTGTCATGCATCGTAACACTTACATTAATTCGAGTCAATTATTAGAAGCAACTTATAGTGTAAAAACTCAACCAAATTTGTATTTTGCAGGACAAATTACAGGAGTAGAAGGCTATGTAGAATCAATATCATCAGGTTTAGTGGCAGCACTTAATGCTATTTGCAATTTTAAGGGTAAAAACAAAATAATTTTTTCAGAATATACCATAATAGGGGCATTGGCTAAATATATTTCTACGCCTAATCACAAATTTCAGCCAATGAACGCCAATTTTGGAATTTTACCAGAATTAGAAGGAAAGAAGATAAAAGATAAAAAAGAAAGATACCAAATACTTGCTAATAGAAGTTTAGATAATCTTTGCTGTTAAAATATTACAATTTTATTAAATTATGTAAAACTTGTTGAAATATTTGTTTTTTTTGTTATAATTAATAATAGAGATAATTTTTATTAGAAAAAAGGAGAATTATATGGAAAAAAGAACAAATAAAGTAGAAAAAATGATAAAGGATTTTGAAAGTAAAAAAAGAAATATTCAGAATTCTTATAGCAAAGATCAATTTAAGGAGATGCAAAATTTAGATAAACAAATAGCAGAGATAAAAAGAAAACAAGAAGAAAATTCAAAAAAGGATTTTACACGAGAGAATTTACACATCCAAAGATTAGAAGAAGAATTAAATAGGGTAAATCCAATGGATAGAGAATTAATAGCACAGTATAAGGAATCCATCAAAGAAGCAAGTAAACCAATTAGAGAGATGGAGGAAGAAAAAAACAAAGCTATTAAGGAAATAGAAGAAAAAGAAAGCAAAAAACAGGAACTTTTACTTTCAATTCAAAATGAACAAACCACTAATAAAAATAATATAGAAAGGGCAACAAGGGAAGCAGAAGATGAGTTGAGAGGTTCTTTAACACGAGAAAAAATGAGCATAGAAAGCGACATCGAAAAGAAACAATTAAATATGCAGCAAGTATTATTAAAAATAAAGAATTTTAAATATAAATATGAAGAAAAAGATGGTGTAAAAATACCATTAAATGGTGATAAGCTTAAATCAATGAATGACGAATATAATAAAATGCAAGATGAATTAAATGATTTGAAAAAAGCAAAAAAAATGTGTGAAGGAAAACTAGAAGAATTTAAATTATTAGATATTAAAAGAATGGAAAAAATTAATAATATCTTAAATGAAAAAACTATAAAAACGAATGATGAAAAAGGAAAAAACGGTGAAAACGGTAATCATGAAAACGGTGGAAATGGTAATCATGAAAATGGTGGAAAAGATGATGGAGAAGGTAATAAAGACAAAATTACAAGTATTAAAATTGATGAACGCCAAGGAAACATATATGTTGAAACCAATAGACCAGATAAAAAATTAGATTTATCTTTAGAAGATGCCTTTAGAAATAAAAAGAGTTTATATAAAAGATTAGATATTAAAAAAATATGTAGAGAAATTGCAGGTAATAGAATAAAAGGAAGAATGTTAAGCATGAGAGTAAATCCAGCTATTGTTGCATCTTTTGGAGCTTTATATCCAGATTCAGAGCAATTAAAATCTTACATTGCAAGTTTAAAAACAAAAAAAGAGCTTCCTTTTGAATTATTGCATGATTTAAGAAATTCACGGATTAAGCATTGGAAAGAGAATAAAAATGCATATTTGTGCTTTAGCAGAAGATAAAATTCCAGGAACTAAAGTAGTTTTTCAATATTGGAATAAGAATAAAGCTTTGGCAGAAGAGAATGATAAATCTGTTGATAATACAAACCCTTTAAAGGAAGAAATAAAAGTTGACAATCGTGATAATCATATTGAACAACAAGCAAAAGTTCAGGAAGAGGCTAAAAAACAGCAACAAGAGCAATCAGAAACATTTGAACAGAAACCTAAAGAAGAAGAAAATCAAAAATAATCATAAAAACTTGGAAATTTTTCCAAGTTTTTTATTGACTTATTTCGTTTAACATGATACAATAGAAAACGTTATGATAAATTGCATGTAGTGTGCAGTTCCGTAACGGTTTTTAAATTTTAACAAGAAAAGAAATAGGAGGTGAAATTTAAGTGCCAACAATTAATCAATTAGTAAGAAAAGGAAGAAAAACAGGTGTAACAAAATCAACAGCACCAGCTCTTCAACATGGATGGAACTCTAAAAATAAAAAAGTAACTAATAGCAGATCACCACAAAAAAGAGGAGTATGTACAGTTGTTAAAACAGTTACCCCTAAAAAACCTAACTCAGCTTTAAGAAAAGTTGCCAGAGTTAGACTTTCTAATGGCTTTGAAGTTACATCTTATATCCCAGGTATAGGACATAACTTACAAGAGCACAGTGTTGTATTAATTAGGGGTGGTAGGGTAAAAGACCTTCCAGGTGTTAGATACCATATCATTAGAGGAACATTAGATACAGCAGGTGTAAAAGATAGAATGCAAGCGCGTTCTAAATACGGAGCTAAAAAACCTAAAAAATAAAGCTCTAACTATATGAAAAATAGTGCTTGTTTATTTTGTCTAAATACTAAGGTACTTAAATTTAGAATAGAAAGATAAGCGCTATACGCAAGAAAGAAAACTTTCTTGAGAGTACCTAGATGTTTTCTAAATAAAACATCAAATATAAATTTAAGGAGGGAAGAATAGTGCCAAGAAAAGGATATGTAGCAAAAAGAGAAGTATTACCAGATCCAATTTATAATAGCAAAGTTGTTACTAAATTAATTAACAATATTATGCTAGATGGTAAAAAATCAGTTGCTCAAAAAATTGTATATGATGCATTTGACATTATTAAAGAAAAGGAAGGAAAAAATCCTTTAGAAGTTTTTGAAGCAGCTTTAGAAAATGTTATGCCACTTCTTGAAGTAAAAGCAAGAAGAGTAGGTGGAGCAACTTATCAAGTTCCACTAGAAATTAGACCAGAAAGAAGACAAACATTAGGATTAAGATGGATTGTAACTTATGCTAGAACTAGACACGAAAAAACAATGGCTGAAAAGTTAGCCGGAGAAGTAATGGATGCTTGTTCTGGAAATGGTGGAGCATTTAAGAAGAAAGAAGACACTCATAGAATGGCTGAAGCTAATAAAGCTTTTGCTCATTACAAATGGTAAAATTTTTGAAAGGGGGAAATAGATAAAATGGCAGGAAGAGCATACCCACTAGAAAGAACTAGAAATATAGGAATTATGGCACATATAGATGCCGGAAAAACAACAACAACAGAAAGAATCTTATTTTATACAGGAAAAACACATAAAATTGGAGAAGTTCATGAAGGTGCGGCTACTATGGACTGGATGGAACAAGAACAAGAAAGAGGTATTACTATTACATCTGCTTGTACAACTTGTTTTTGGAATAATAATAGAATTAATATTATTGATACACCAGGTCACGTTGACTTTACAGTAGAAGTTCAAAGATCTTTAAAAGTATTAGATGGAGCAGTTACTGTATTGGCAGCAAAGGGTGGCGTTCAACCACAAACAGAAACCGTTTGGAGACAAGCTGATAAATACAATGTACCAAGAATGGTATATGTTAATAAAATGGATATTACGGGAGCTAACTTTATGCTTTGCGTAGAACAATTAAAAAATAGATTAAAAGCAAATGCTGTTCCAATCCAATTACCAATTGGAGCAGAGGACAATTTCCAAGGAATCGTAGATTTGATAAAAATGAGAGCATTTATTCATAAAGACGATTTAGGAAAAGAGATTGAAGAAACAGATATTCCAGACAATATGAAAGATTTAGCGCAAGAATATCATGATAAAATGATAGAATCTGTTGCAGAACAAGATGAAGAATTAATGATGAAATATTTAGAAGGGGAAGAACTTACTCAAGAAGAGATAAAAAAAGGATTACGTACAGGAACTATTGCTAATACAATTGTACCAGTAACTTGTGGTTCTTCTTATAAAAATAGAGGAGTTCAAGAATTATTAGATGCAATTGTTGATTATATGCCATCTCCATTAGATATTCCACATATCAAGGGAGTAGATCTAAATGGAGAAGAAGTAGAAAGAAAAACATCTGATACAGAGGCATTTGCAGCTTTAGCATTTAAGATTGCAACAGACCCATTTGTTGGAAAATTATGTTTCTTTAGAGTTTATTCAGGAACATTAGAATCAGGTTCAACTGTTTTAAATTCTAATAAAGATAAAAAAGAAAGAATTGGTAGAATTCTTCAAATGCATTCAAATCATAGAGAAGATATCGATAAAGTATATGCAGGAGATATTGCTGCAGCTGTTGGTATTAAAGAAGTAACAACAGGGGATACTTTATGTGATATTGATCACCCAGTTATTCTAGAATCTATGGAATTCCCAGAGCCAGTTATTGATGTTGCTATCGAGCCAAAAGATAAAGTAGCACAAGAAAAACTAGGAATTGCTTTAGGAAAATTAGCAGAAGAAGATCCTACTTTTAAAACATATACTAATCAAGAAACAGGTCAAACAATTATTGCTGGTATGGGTGAATTACACTTAGATATTATCGTAGATCGTTTAAAAAGAGAATTTAAAGTAGAATGTAATGTAGGTAAACCACAAGTTGCATACAAAGAAACAATTCGAAATAAAGTAAGAGTACAAGGTAAATTCATTCGTCAGTCTGGTGGTAAAGGACAATATGGTGATGTTTGGTTTGAAATGGAACCATTAGAACCAGGTAAAGGAATTGAATTTGAAAGCAAAATTGTAGGAGGAGCAGTTCCTAAAGAGTATATTAAACCAATTGAACAAGGTATGAGAGAAGCAGCAGAAAGCGGAATTTTAGCTGGTTATCCAGTTATCGATTTCAAGGCTACTTTAGTTGATGGGTCATATCATGAGGTTGACTCTTCAGAAATGGCCTTCAAAATTGCAGCATCTATGGCTTTCAAAGAGGGTTGTAAACAAGCAAAATCTGTTATATTAGAGCCAATTATGAAAGTAGAAATAACTGTTCCAGAAGAATATATGGGAGATGTTATTGGAGATATAAATGCTAGACGTGGAAGAATGGAAGGTATGGATGGAAATGATGGAATGCAAGAAATTCACTCATTTGTACCACTTTCTGAAATGTTTGGATATGCAACAGATTTACGTTCTAAAACACAAGGAAGAGGAACTTATACTATGGAACCTTCTCATTATGAAGAAGTTCCAAAATCAGTTTTTGAAAGCATTGTAGCTTCTAGAAGTAAAAATGACTAAAAAGACTTGATTTTTTAGCAAAAGTGTTATAAAATGCTTATGCATAAAAAAGTTATTAAATTTAAATTAAAATAAAAATTAAGGAGGAATTTTCAAATGGCAAAAGCAAAATTTGAAAGAACAAAACCACATGTTAACATTGGTACAATCGGTCACGTAGACCACGGAAAAACAACAACAACAGCAGCTATTACAAAATATTTATCATTATTAGGAAAAGCTCAATACGAAGCATATGATCAAATCGATGGTGCTCCAGAAGAAAAAGCAAGAGGAATTACAATTAACACAGCTCACGTAGAATATGAAACAGATAATAGACACTATGCACACGTTGACTGCCCAGGACATGCTGACTACGTTAAAAACATGATTACAGGTGCTGCTCAAATGGATGGTGCTATATTAGTTGTATCAGCAGCTGATGGACCTATGCCACAAACAAGAGAACATATTCTATTAGCAAGACAAGTTGGTGTTAAATACATTGTTGTATATTTAAACAAATGCGACATGGTAGATGATCCAGAATTATTAGAATTAGTTGAAATGGAAGTTAGAGATCTATTAACAGAATATGATTTCCCAGGAGACGAAATTCCAATCGTAAAAGGATCTTCTTTACAAGTATTAGAAAGTTCATCTACTAATCCAGATGATGAAGTATATAAACCTATGAAAGAATTAATGGAAGCAGTTGATAGCTATATCCCAACACCAGAAAGACCAGTAGATCAACCATTCTTAATGCCAGTTGAAGATGTATTCACGATTACAGGACGTGGAACAGTTGCAACAGGTAGAGTAGAAAGAGGAACAGTAAAAATTTCTGATGAAGTTGAAATTATTGGATTATCAACAGAAAGAAAGAAAACAGTTATTACTGGAGTTGAAATGTTCAGAAAATTATTAGATCAAGCAGAAGCTGGAGATAATATTGGAGCATTATTAAGAGGTATTGATAGAAAAGAAATTGAAAGAGGTCAAGTACTTGCTAAACCAGGAACTATTAATCCACATACAAAATTTACTTCTGAAGTTTATGTATTAACAAAAGAAGAAGGTGGACGTCATACACCATTCTTCAATGGATATAGACCACAATTCTATTTCAGAACAACAGAC
>CANQZU010000024.1 GCA_947628415.1 uncultured Clostridia bacterium
CTCCTAAGCGACCGATGGGGGTTCGAGTCCCTCTAGGCACACCAAAACTTAAAATAAAGAGGTAAAAATGCAAGAAAAAGAAAGGTTTATGAAAGAAGCAATTAAAGAGGCAAAAAAAGCAGCAGAAAAATTAGAAGTTCCAGTTGGATGTGTAATTGTAAAAGATGGAAAAATTATAGCAAGAGCGCATAATTTAAAAGAAAGTAAAACAGACACAACCAAACATGCAGAAATAATAGCAATTCAAAAAGCAAGTAGAAAATTGAAATCATGGAGATTATTAGATTGCGAAATGTATGTTACGTTAGAACCATGCCCAATGTGTGCTGGAGCTATGATACAAGCAAGAATAAAAAAGGTTTATATTGGTGCTATGGATGAAAAAACAGGAGCATGTGGTTCAGTTTTGAACTTATTAAAAGATTATTCATTTAATCATATTGTAGAAATTGAAACTAAAATTGAAGAAGAAAACTGTGAAAAAGTTTTAAAAGATTTTTTCAGAGAATTAAGAAAAATAAAAAAACAATAAAAATAATAGTTAATACCAAGGAGGAAACATGATCGAAAGATTTATCAATTTAAGAAATAAGAAATATTTTCATGTTATAATAACAATTGTAATTATGACAATTATTTTATTCACATTAGGTGTTCTTATTTTAAGATATCATGTAGAAGGAGAAACTAATATGCCTTTTTGTGTATCCAAAATTTCAATTATTAGTTCAGCAGAAGGATATGATAAAGAAGCAATAAATACTAAATGGGCTTTTGATATTAGCCAAAGTAATGACATTTTTTTATATTTAGATAAAAATGAACAATATGACGCGCAAGAAATAATAAAATCTGTTACAGTAGATAACTTTCAAATAGATGCTAAACAAAAAGAAAATATAAAAATTTATAGACCAGATTCAACAGAAGAAAAAATGATTTTTAAAAATAAACAAGAAAATATAGTACAAAAAATAGAATATCTAGCTGAGGGGCAATCTAATTTAAAACAATTAAAAATTTCCAATCAAGGAGGCATTATTGCATTTCGATGCTCTTATGATAATTTAGCAGAATATACTTCAAATGAAGAAGAAATTAAACATCAGGAATTATTGGCAAAAGCAGGTGTTAAGCTAGAAGATTTAAAAATGAAAGTAA
The DNA here is from genome assembly GCA_947628415.1 of uncultured Clostridia bacterium. Taxonomy (GTDB): domain Bacteria; phylum Bacillota; class Clostridia; order TANB77; family CAG-508; genus CAG-269. The sequence continues at coordinate 1,162 of CANQZU010000024.1, forward strand.
CTTTTGACTTAATAATTGAATTAGAAAAAGGAAAGAAATATTTATCAACTATTAATTTAGATTTTCCAGTTGAAGATATCATAGAAAAAGGGACAACATCAAGAGAAATAACAGATTTGAAAGATATTATTTTTAAAAGAGTAAATAATTAATTGAAAATTACTTGATAAAATTGAAGTTTCAGTATATAATACAAATGGTTGTGAGCTTAATCTTTGTATGGAGAGAATCCAATAAAGACCTATGAATCTTGTCAGGTCCGGAAGGAAGCAGCAATAAATAGATATCTTTATGTGGAGACTTTCCATAGAGAGATTGAGCATCAGCCATTTTTTGCTATCAAAGGTATAAAGGATGTGAAAAATATGGGGTACACAGCACTTTATCGAAAATTTAGACCATTAAATTTTTCAGAAATGGTAGGACAAGAGCATATTACAAAAACGTTAAAAAATCAAATTATAGCAGATAGAGTTCGGACATGCATATTTATTTAATGGGGGAAGAGGAACAGGAAAAACATCAGCTGCCAAAATTTTAGCAAGAGCAGTCAATTGTTTGAATCCAAAAGAAGGGGAACCATGTAATGAATGTGAAATATGTCTAGGAGCACTTTCTGGTTCTTTAACAGATATTGTAGAGATGGATGCAGCTTCTAATAATAGTGTAGAAGATATTAGAAACATAAGAGAAGAAGTAAATTTTTTACCAACTAAGGCAAAATATAGAGTATATATCATAGATGAGGTACACATGTTATCAGTTGGCGCTTTTAATGCATTATTAAAAACATTAGAAGAGCCACCAGAACACGTAAAATTTATTTTAGCAACGACAGAACCTCAAAAGTTACCAGCCACCATTTTATCTAGATGTCAACGTTTTGATTTTAAAAGAATATCAAATGAAGATATTATCAAGAGATTAGAAATTGTTTGTAAAGAAAGCCAAATAGAAGCTACAAAAGGAGCTTTATCGAGTATAGCAGTTTTATCAGAAGGAGCTATGAGAGATGCACTTTCAATTTTAGAAAGATGTATACAAGATGGAGATAATAAAATTGATGAGGATAAAGTAAAAGATTTAGTAGGGATTCCTAAAACAATTTTTGTAGGAGAAATGCTAGAATCAATTTTGGAATATGATGTATATAAAGCATTGGAAAATGTAAATCAAATTCTACAAGAAGGCAAAGATATTACACAATTACTTTGGGAATTAATTCGCTATAGCAAGGATCTTTTAGTTTTTCAAGCTACTGGTAAATTAGAGTTATATAATCCAGAAGAAAAAGCACAGATAAAAAGAATTTCAGAAAAAATATCTAAAGATAAACTAGTAGATTTGATTTATCAATTATCAGACCTAGGAAATCAAATAAAATGGTCTACTCAAAAAAATATTATATTTCAAGCAGGTATTATTAGATTATGTAATAAACAAGAAAGTATCAACCAAGACATAGAAAAAAGAGTAGAAAACATTGAAAACTACTTAAAATCTGGAAATGTAAGTATAAAAAACAATAATCAAAATAATTATCAAACTACTTCAGCGCCAAACGTAATAGTAAATCCAAATAATTCAGTTCCAAAAGAACAGATATCTCATAAAGAAAAGCAAAAAAAGGAAGATAGTATTAAAAAATTTTCAAATCAATCGGAGAAGTATTGGCCACAAATTATGAATGACTTGAAGCAAAGTGGAAAAATAGTTTTATATACAAATTTAATGGGTACAAAAGTAAAAGAGTTAAATGATATGACAGTTGGAATTGAATTTCCAAATGGTATGACAGCATTTGGAAAAGCAGTTTTAGAAAAACCAGAAAATATAAGAGAAATTTCTAATTTAATTTCAATTGCTTGTGGAAAAGAAATGCAAGTGAAATATATTTCACAAGAACAAGCAAAAAATAAAATGAGTAATGAAGAAAACTTACAAAATTTTGCGAATCAATCTGATATACCATTTCATATTATAGACTAACAAAATGTTAACTTTTTAAAAGAAAGGAGAATAAAAATGAGTAAAAGAGGAGGCTTCCCAGGAGGAATGGGCGGATTTGGAGGTATGAATATTAATAACCTAATGAAAGAAGCTAAAAAAATGCAAGCAGATATGGAAAAATCACAAGCAGAATTAGCAAGTAAGGAATTTGAAGCATCAGCTGGTGGTGGAGCAGTAATGGTAAAAGTTTCTGGAGAAAAAGCAATAAAAGAAATTAAAATAAAACCAGAAGTAGTAGACCCAGAAGATATAGAAATGTTAGAAGATTTAATTTTAACTTGTGTCAATGAAGCGTTAAGAAAAGTAGATAGTGAACAAGCTACTCAATTAGGGAAATTTAATATACCAGGATTAATGTAAAAATAATTTCAAAATATAAAAAGGGGAAATACGTGATGTCATATTACTCGCCATCTATTGAAAAATTAATAGAAAGTTTTGAAAAATTACCAAGCATTGGACATAAAACAGCTGCTAGACTTGCTTTTCATATCTTAAATAGTTCTGAAGAAGAAACCAATGAATTTATTTGCGCTATTGTCAATGCAAAAAAAAATCTGAAATATTGCAGTAAATGTTTTAATATTTCAGATACAGATCCATGTACAATTTGTGGAAATCCTAAAAGAGACCCTTCTACTATATGTGTAGTAGAGGATGTAAGGGATATTATTGCTATGGAAAAAACCCATGAATTCAAAGGAGTTTATCATGTGTTACATGGATCAATTTCACCAATGAATGGAATTGGACCAGATGATATAAAAATAAAAGAGCTTTTGGCTAGATTGATGGAAGGAAAAGTAAAAGAAGTAATTTTAGCAACTAACCCTAGAGTAGAAGGAGAAGCAACAGCCATGTATTTGTCTAAGTTAATCAAACCTTTGGGAGTTAAAGTAACAAGAATAGCTCATGGTATTCCAGTAGGAGGAGACTTAGAATATACAGATGAAATTACATTAACCAAAGCACTAGAGGGAAGACGAGAACTATAAAAGAAAGCAATAGTTGAAAAAATATTAAAATTATGATAGAATATATGCACTAAATAAAGAGGAGGACATCAGGATGATAATAAGGGAAAAAGACAAAGAGGGACGGATTCGTTTCTCAATGAGTTTATTGAGACTAGCTAACATAAAAACCAAAAATCATGTAGCCCTTTGTATGTTAGATAGTTCTCGGATTATGATTCGAGAACTTGAAAATACGAAGGATTGCAAAGTTTTTGCAACAGCTTATCTCGATGAAAAAGGAAGAATTGTGATACCAAAGAAAGTTTGGGATAACAATTTCCAATTTATCACATATTCCTTGAATGGAGACCTTATAATAGAAAAAGCACACTGACTGTGTGCTTTTTCTAGTTTAACAAAATATCACAAATATTTTTAGTAGAATTAGGATGGGCGAAAGCTATGGTATTACGTTTCATTTCTTCTAACTTTTTATTATCAGAAAATATATTTTTTAAAATATCAGAAATATCGTCATCTTTTTTTATCCAAATGCCAATTCCTTTTTCTTCAAGAAATTGTGCATTTTCTTCTTCTTGACCAGGAATAGGATTCATGATAACCATAGGAAGATGAGAAGCTAAACTTTCTGTTGTAGTCATACCACCAGGTTTAGTAAATACTAAATCCGAAATACTCATTAGTTCAGGGACTTGATTAGTAAAAGCTAATACTTTAACTCTTTTTGTAGCATGATATTTTTCTACAATTTCCTCAAATTTTAGTTTCATTTTTTCATTTTTTCCAGCAATTGCAATAATTTGCATATCGATACAATAGGAAACGAGTTTTTCAAATATCTCAAAAGTTTTAGATTTTCCTAAACCAAATTCACCGCCACCAAAAAATAATATATTGTTTTTTCCTTCTTCTAAATTATAATCTGCTAAAATTTGTTGTCGATTGTATTTTTGTAGAAAACGATTTGATAAAGGAATCCCAGTTACAAATATTTTTTTATCAGATATTTGTTTTTTAATTAAGTATTCTTTCATTTTAGGATTAGCAACAAAATAATAATCTGTAAAATCGCTACCAACAAGCCATTGATCATGTGGTGCAAAATCTGTCATAATTGTGGCAATTTTTGCCGTTATTTTATTTTTTCGTTTTAAATAACTACACATTTGACTTCCAAAAGGATGAGTAGAAATAATTAAATCTGGTTTTTTTTCTCTCAATAATTTTAATAATTTTATTGCTAGAATTTTATTAGATCTAGAGGAAAGGTGAGCAAAAGGACCTTTTTGAGAATCGTTGTAAATTCTTCCCCATACCCAAGGAGCTTTTTTAGCAGCTTCTCGATAAGCAACAGTTGTAATTTTTTCAATAGTTTTGTTTACATATTTCATACAGTCAATTAATTCAATAGAATTATTTGGATAATTTTTTAAAAGACATTCTTGAATGGATTTTGCAGCATTTAAATGTCCACCACCATAAGAAGCATAAAAAATTAAAATATTTTTCATTATTATAGAACTCCTTTATTTTTTTTCATTATATCATAAAAAAATAAAATTTCAAAAAATGGAATATTTTTTTAAGAAAGATACAAACTATACAAAAAGGTAAGGTGATTTTTTGAAAGAAAAAATAAAAATAGTTAATTTGTTAGTTGTTTTATTTTTAATCATAATAGGTTTAATCTTTATAGGAAAAGATATACAACAAAGTAATATTAGTTATGCAGCAGGAGGAGGAACTTCAGATATACAATTGATGGCAAGGGCAATAAACGGGGAAGCTAGGGGAGAACCTTATGAAGGTCAAGTAGCTGTAGGCGCTGTTATCTTAAATAGAGTAAAAAGTTCTCAATTTCCTAATACTATAGCAGGTGTTATTTATCAATCAGGGGCATTTACAGCAGTAGCAGATGGACAAATTAACCATCCAATTAGTGAGGGATCTACCGTATATAAAGCAGCACAAGATGCTAAAAATGGATGGGATCCAACAGGAGGTTGTATATATTATTTTAATCCTGCTACAGCAACCAATAAGTGGATATGGTCAAGACCACTAGTAAAAACTATAGGAAAACATCGTTTTTGTAAATAAAAGATAAAAAATTTATTTTTATAATTATAGGAGGTTACTTATGAATCAATTAAAAGATTGGAAAAAAGGTCTGAATAAAGGGCATATGCTAGGTATTATTTGTGTATTATTAGTTTTAGCAGTTGCCTTAGGCATTATTTTATATCAACAACAAAAACAATATAAACAAGTTTCAGAAAATAACTATAATATGGCTTTTTATGAATTAGTAGATTATGTACAAAATGTGGAAACTTATTTAGCAAAATCATTAATTTCATCGACTCCAGAACATGGAGCAGAAACTTTAACAAATTTATGGAGAGAAGCTAATTTAGCGCAAACTTATTTAGCAAGACTTCCTATTGAAAGTCAAGAATTAGAAAATACAGAAAAATTTTTAAATCAAGTAAGTGATTACAGTTATTCTTTGTCTAGAAAAAACATTTATCATCAAAAATTATCACAAGATGACTTAAATAATTTACAAGATTTACATTCTTATAGTATCGAATTAGAAAATACATTAAACCAATTATCAGATGATTTAAATACAGGAAGATTTAATTGGGGAGAATTAACGCAAAAAGGAAGTATTGCTTTTGCTCAACAAGTCGATAATATATCAAAAGAAAGTTTTAGCAACTTAGAGGAAAATTTTCACGAATATGCAGGATTAATATATGATGGAGCTTTTTCAGAGCATTTAACAAATCAAGAAAAAAGAGGTCTAATAGGGGATGATATTGAAGAAGAACAAGCTAAAAAAATTGCAGAGGAATTTATAGGAAAAGAAAATATAAAAGAAACAACCAATCTTGGATTTTCAGAAAATGCTACTATTCCAGTTTATGATTTTTCTATTACAAATCAGCAAGAAGAAACAATTCAAATATCAATTTCTAAAAAAGGTGGCCATATTGTTTCTATGAATTCAAATCGTGAAGTTAATGCTGAAATTATTTCGCAAGAAGAAGCAGATCAAAAGGGAAAAGAGTTTTTAGAAAGTAAAGGTTTTACTAATATGAAAGAGACATATTATCTAAAACAAGAAGGAATTGTTACTATTAATTATGCAGCAACACAAGATAATGTAGTTATATACCCAGATTTAGTTAAGGTAAAAGTAGCATTAGATGATGGAGAAATACTAGGAATAGAAACTACGGGATATTTAAATAATCATGTAAAAAGAGACACTTCTAAAGTTAAAATAACAAGTCAAGAAGCAAAATCAAGTTTAAATCCCAATTTACAAATTACAAGCGAAGGGCTAGCTATTATTCCAACAGAATGGCAAACGGAAATATTATGTTATGAATTTAAAGGAAAAGTGGAAGATAAAGAATTTTTAGTATACATTAATAGTGAAAATGGAAGAGAAGAGGATATCTTGATGATAGTTGATACACCAAATGGTACATTGACAATGTAATAGAAATATGTTAAAATATTAACATAATGTAGTTGTTAATTTTCAAAAAAATGCGAATGCAAGGAGGAAATAATAATGGAAAGAAAACAGACAACCAAGGACATGGTAGAAACCAGACGGAAGATAGCAGCGAAGAAAGACACACTGAATGAGGTATGTGTATATGTGACAGGGATGGCGGTGTTTTTTATAACTATTTATATACTTAACTTCCCATACACTACTTGGTTTTCGAATGCAATAGTAGTTGTTTGTGTCTTACTTTCAATAGTTTTATGGACTTTTTTCATAAGACTATCTCGCCAATGTAAGGCAATTGATGCTAATATTCAGATGGAAATTCTGAAAAGAATGAAAGAAAATCTATCCGGATTAGCAATCGTGAGACCAGACATTAACCAATATTTGCTTCAGAAAGCACTCAAAGAAAAATGGATAAGAATAGAAAAGATTGAACTTTCAGAAGATATACTTATCCAATTTGATAAAGGAACTTTTTGTGTAAAGCCAAAAGATTTTACATTGGTACCGATTCAAGAAAAGGATTGCCCTTAAGGGTAATCCTTTTCTTGAATTAATGTCTTTTATAAGTATCTTTAGATAATAATTGTTTATCTATTATTTTACCATCTTTTTTTAATATTTTATAAGCTTCAGAGTAAATAGCAGTAGAAGTCGTTTTAGTTTGATAAGAAGAAATTTGAACTTCACAATCATTATCTTGTTTTAGACCAAAGATTTGGAATTTAGCTATTCCATTAGATACAGAGCAAACTAATTTAATAGGATAATTTCTATTATTTTTAAACTGAAAATCAATCGAACCATACACAACGGTAGCATCTCTGCTAGCAGTGACGTAAGAAGGAATAAATTGGTGATTGGTTCTTTGTGTTACTTCCAAATTTGCATAGACAACAGCATTGTATAAGGTAGAAGTAATTTGGCAAATTCCTCCACCAAGACCATCTACTACTTCTCCATTTACGTAAATAGAAGCTTCTTTATAGCCTGCACTAATGGTTCTTTCACCGACTATTTTATTATAAGAAAAAGTTTCTCCTGGCATAAGAACAGTTCCATTAATTTTACGAGCAGCTAGCATTAAATTAGTGGTTCGATTTTTATTGCTAGTATCATATTTTGTAGAAAAGGTAGAAAGTAAATCTGGAAATGCTTCTGTACCAATCATATTAGTAGTAATTTTAGGTACTGTAATGGATAAAGGAATTATATATTCGTCTTTTTCTTCTGTTTCAATACGAGATTTTGCTTCTTCTAGTGAAATTTTAAAATCAATGCCATTTTCAGAAGGATGTATAGAAAAAGGTTCTTTAGTGTAATATGCATCTACTGGCTCTTTTTTTATTTCTTGATAAATTTTTTCAATGTCAATTTTATCAGGTTTAGCAATTTTTGTTACTAATTCAACTGATGTATTTTGTGCTGAAAAAGTAGAAAGGGCATTTTTAATTGATTCTATTGTCGCAGTTACATCAACAATAGAACCTTCTTTTCCGGAAGTAATAATTAACTCATCGTTTTCTATGTAATAACTACTTTGAATTACTTTGTCTGGAAGTTGAGCAGAAATGTTTTCTAGATTTTTACTTAAGAGTTTTTGGTTTAGTAAAATATCTGGTTCAATATAAACGTTGTTAAATAGAGTGGATATAGTATAGAAACTATTTGTAAAAAAATTACCATTTCTTCCTATGGTAAAAGCAGAATTAACAGCATTTTTAGTATCAAATTCAATGTCCATTTGGGATAAAGATATGGTTGTTTCGAAATCACCATGTTTCACTTTAATTTCTTCTGGCAATTTATTTTGCAAGTAATTATCTAATTGATATTTAGCATCAGATGGACTTAAACCAGATACATCATATTCTTTAATATGTACGCCAGTAATAATATTAGTATTAAAAAAATGAAAAATGGTAAAAATTAAAAAAAATGTAAAAAATAAACTAATAAAAATTATTATATATAAAAATACATGTTTTTTAGAAGATTTTTGTGCAACTATTTCATTTTCTTCTTTTAATGATACTTCTTTTTTTTCTTCTACAAGATTAAAATTAGAATGGCTCATTATCAAAAATCTCCTTTTCAAAATTGATTACAACTTTATATATTATATCATATTTTAACTAAAAAAGTGAAAAAAACATAAAAAATGTCAAAATAAAATTAAAAAAAATGTTAATACTATAATTATATAAAATTCTAAATTAGAGTTTTATAGAAAATAAAATTTTTTAGATGTTTTCTTAAGGAGGATGTTATGTCTAGAAATAGTAAATTAATATCTGAAAATTTAAGAGAAGAAATAGCAAAAGAATTAGGTGTATATGATCAAGTAAAACAAGATGGAGGAAGTTGGGCAAATGTATCATCTAAAGATTGTGGAAATATTGTAACAAAAGCAATAGAAATCGCAAATAGAAGTGTAGAAAAATAGCTATTTCATGAAAAATTTGAGCAATTAGGTATAGCCTAATTGCTCTTTATTGTTTTTAGTGTTCTTATAGTTGCAAAAAAAAATAAATAGGCATATAATTTAACAAAAGAAAAAGGGGTGAACATATGAAATTTTTAACTGTAAAAGAAATTTTAGAAGTGACCCAAGGAAAATTAATACAAGGAAATCCCAATCTAATTTGTAAAAATTTTTCAAAAGATAGTAGAACAATTCAAAAAGGTGATACTTATATTGCAATTAAAGGAGAAAATTTCGATGGTAATGCATTTTGGAAACAAGCGTTAGAAAAAGGAGCAGACTGTGTTATAATATCTGATTTTCATAAATCATCAAAAGAGTTAGAAGCTTTTTCGAACAAAACTATTATAATGGTAAAAGATACATTAGAAGCTTTATATAAAATAGCAAGTTATAAAAGACAACAATATAATATACCAGTGATTGCTATTACAGGAAGTGTAGGAAAAACCAGTACAAAAGATATGATAGCAAGTGTAATTTCTCAGCAATATAAAGTGTTAAAAACAACAGGAAACAATAATAATAATATAGGATTACCATTTACAATATTAAAGTTAGAAGATCACGAAGCAATGGTTTTAGAAATGGGAATGAATCATTTAGGAGAGATTAGTCTGCTAACCAAGATTGCAAAACCAGATATTTGTATTATTACCAACATAGGAACTTCTCATATTGGCAATTTAGGCTCTAGAGAAAACATTTTAAAAGCAAAATTAGAAATATTAGAAGGAAATCCTAATTCAATTGTTATTATGAATAATGATAACGATTTATTACACAAATGGGTTAAGGAAAATAAAAATAAAAAATCTATTATTACATATGGAATTCGTGAACCAAGTGATATAAATGCAAAGAACATTTCTTTAAAAGAAAATAATAGCCAATTTTTTTATCAAGATGGTAAAAAGGAAGGATTGGTAAATGTTCCCATAGGTGGAGAACATTTTATTTCTAATGCCTTATGTGCTATATGTGTTGGAAAAGTATTAAAAATAGATATGAATAAAATCATCAAAGGAATTGAAAACTTTGAATTAACAAAAAAAAGAATGGATATAAGTCAATTAAAAAGCGGAATTAAAATTATTAATGATGCTTATAATGCCAGTCTAGAATCAATGAAAGCTAGTTTAAAGTATTTAGCAAGTTTTAAAGAAAACAGAAAAATCGCTGTGTTAGGAGATATGTTAGAATTAGGAGAATATGCAAAATATTTGCATGAAGAAGTAGGAAAATTAGTAGTTGAAAATAAGATTGATAAGTTAATAACTTGTGGAGAAAATGCCAAATATATTGTAAAAAAGGCAGAAGAAATGGGAATGAGTTACGAAAACATTCATCATTTTGATAATATAGAGGAACTTTTAAATTATTTAAAACAAATAGCCACTTCTGGTGATGTCATTTTATTTAAAGCTTCGAATGGAATGAAGTTTTATGAGATAGCAGACAAAATAAAAACGTTTTTATAAAGGAGGAAGAAAAGTGGAAAAAGAAAAACTAGGCGTTATTTTTGGAGGAATGTCAACTGAAAATGAAGTATCAGTTATATCAGCACAATCAATCTTACAAAATTTAGATAAAAGTAAATATGAAATTTTTCCAATTTATATTGGAAAAGATGGCACATGGTATAAGGTACAAAATTATGTAGCACAAAGAAAACTAGGAGAAGAAATTTTAGAAAAAGAAAAAATACAAAATGTAATAGATTACTTAAAAGATTTAGATATTTTATTTCCAGTATTACATGGACTATATGGAGAAGATGGAAGTATACAAGGTTTATTTGAATTATTAAAAAAGCCTTATGTTGGTTGTAAAATATTAGCATCTAGTGTAGGAATGGATAAAGTATATACCAAAATAATTTTTGAGAAAGCAGGATTAAAACAAGCAAAATATGAATATATCAGAAAATATAAAGAACAATATATATATGTAAACAAAAATTTTAAGGAAGAAATATTATCTTTAAAAGAAACTGTAAAAAAAATAACAAATAATTTAACTTTTCCTATGTTTGTAAAACCTTCTAATTCTGGTTCTAGCGTGGGCATTAATAAGGCAAAGAACGAAGAAGAACTAGAACAATGTATAAAATATGCTGCACAATTTGATCACAAAATTTTAATCGAACAAGGTATTATTGGTAAAGAAGTAGAATGTGCTGTACTTGGTAATGAAGAAGTAGTTGCTTCAACAGTAGGAGAAATAAAACCAGCAGAGGAATTTTATAGTTATGATGCTAAATATAAAAATAAAGAGTCAAAGGTAATAATTCCAGCCAATATTTCAAAAGAAATATTAGAAGAAATTAGGAAGCAAGCTATAAGAGCTTTTAAAGCAATTGATGGCAAAGGATTATCTAGAGTTGATTTTTTTGTAGAAGAAAAAACCAATCAAATTTATATTAATGAAATTAACACTTTGCCAGGATTTACTAATATTAGCATGTATCCAAAGCTTTTTGAGGCAAGTGGCATACCATATACACAATTATTAAATAAAATTATTGAATTAAGTAAAGAAAATCCATGAAAACTATGGATTTTTTTAAAATTTGTGATATAATAAACATACCTTTTTAGGGAGGATGTTAAAAATGGTATTCAAAAATTATTATAAAATATTAGGTTTAGAAACAAGCCATGTTTCTATTGATGAAATAAAAATTGCCTACCGACAAGCTGCTAAAAAACATCATCCTGACTTACATGTAGGAGATAAATTAGCAGAAGAAAAAATAAAAGATATTAATGAGGCTTATAAAATACTATCTGTTCCAGCTTCAAAAAGAAAATATGACAGAACTTGGAATTCTTATTTTGGAAAGACGCAAAAAGCTTTTTCAACTAAAGGGGAAAAAGGAGTTATACTAAATATGTTTTTAGGTAAGGTAGAAAAAGAAGAAAGAAAAGGACAACCTAATAGCAAAAAAAATTCTACAAAAGGAGAAAACATTGAAACACAAATTAACCTTACCATACAAGAAGCTTTTTATGGTAAGGAAAAGACAATATCTTTACGAACCATAGATGGAAAAATAAAAAATCTTTCTGTTACAATTCCGGAAGGAATTGGGGAAGGAGAAAAAATACGTTTAATTGGACAAGGAAAGCCAAGTGAAAATGGAGGTAAGAATGGAGATTTAATTATTAAAATTCATATAGAAGATAATAAGAAATTTAAATTAAAGGGAAATGACTTATATACAGATTTATTACTTTCTCCATGGGAAGCAGCATTAGGAACCAGAGCAAGTGTAGCTTCTCTTGACGATGAAACCAAAATTTATATACCACAAGGAATACAAAGTGGAGAAAGAATTAAAATTCCTGGTAAAGGATATAAAAAGGGAGAAGGCACACGAGGAGATTTAATTGCAGAAATTAAAGTAGTTGTACCAAAACAGTTGACACAAGAAGAAAAAATAATATTTGAAAAATTAAATGAAATATCAAATTTCAATCCTAGAAGTGAAAAAAAATAAGATTTACATAAGTTTAGTATTGACAAAACACTTGAAATTAGTTATAATAAATTATAGTGTTGTAACAAATGACGAACTATGGATTGGAACATAGAAACGGAGGTTAAAAATGGATACGTGGGAAGGAAAAAGTTTTAGTATCACTGATCCACAAGGAGTAAATACAGTAATTTATCAAATTAATAAAACGGAAAAGGAATTTTTAAAAGATTCACCTAAATATACGCTAGAAAGATTAGACTTTACGGAAGAGTTAAGAGGAGACATGAAAAGAAAAACTTTTTTTGTAGACTTTCCAAATAAAGACGAGGATCAATTAGTGATTTTATCTTTTGGTCAAGATCGTGTTGTTGTAAACAGTGCTATATTAGAACAAAATAAAATATCCATTAGTAAAAAGCCAACTTCACTTAAGTTTGATAGTATTTATGCAGAAGAAGGAACAGAATTAAAGGATTTTAAATATACACCAAATCTAAAAAGACCAATATGTGTAATAGATCCAGAAACAACAGAAGAAATCAAACCAATTTTATATTTTGATGAAAAAACAAATGAAGTAAGAGGAAAATGTAAGTTAAAACCACATAAATCTTATTTTGCCTTTGAAATCAGAGACAAAAAAGAGGATTAAGGAGGAAATGTTAAATGAGCAATTCTGTAGAATTGGGACAAGGAACAGTAATCGCATATACAAGATTTGTGACACGTGACAACAACTTAGACAAAGGAGAAAAAGTCGGTAATAACATCGAAACACATGGAGGAAATATAGCTCCAATTATAGAAGGTAACGCTAAAATGCGTGAACCTGTTATTGATGGAACAGTAAATTCAATTAGTATGGGACATGAAAATGGAAATTTATATAGAAATGGTAAAAAAGTTAAAAAAATAGAACCTAAATTTGTTAAGAAATATTTAGAAAGAATCGGAAAACAAAAAGAGGATGAAGGTATAAGTAAAGATTAAATAACAAAAGAGTAGGTGAAATGTATGAATTACAAAATCGAAGGTGTTATTAGAAGAAATAAAAAATATTTTATTATATTTGCCATACTATGGTTATTTTTAGCCATAGTATTTGTTTCGCCTTTTGCTTATAGTTCCTATATGGCAGGTTTAGAAGGAAAAATGGATTTAGAGGTATTCTTTAATACATTTGGAGAATCATTATCCAATCCATTTGGAACTTTAGGAAAAGTTTTTTCCGAAGGAGCAAGTCAAACATTTTTTTCTACTTTATTAGTAGTTAGCATTTTTTATGTAGTAGCTCTTTTTATCGGTTTAGTTAGATCAGCACCTAAAAATGAATATTCTGATATTGAACATGGTTCAAGTGATTGGAGTCAAAGAGGAGAACAATATCAAATATTAAATAGAAATCAAGGAATTATTCTAGCAGAAGATAATTATTTACCAGTTGATAAACGAGGAAATGTAAATGTATTAGTAGTAGGTCGGTTCAGGATCTGGTAAATCTGCTTCTTACTCTATTCCAAATGCTTATCAATGTTTAGGATCTTATGTATTTACAGATCCTAAAGGGGAATTATATGATAGAACAGCAGGATATCTAAAAAATCAAGGATATGAAATTAAAGTACTAAATCTGGTAAGACCACAGTATAGTGATGGATATAATCCTCTTATGCATATATCTTCAGAATTAGATGTTGACGTTATTGCCAATACCATTGTAAAAGGGCAACAATCGGAAAATGGAAAAGCAGATCCATATTGGGATGATATGGCAGAAATGTTATTAAAAGCATTAATTTATTATTTAATAGCAACTAGACCAGAAGAAGAGCAGAATTTAGCAAGTTGTGCAGAACTTGTTAGAGCAGCTAACAACAATGGAGGAAGCAATTTATTAACAGAACTAATGAGTCAATTACCTTATGATCATCCAGCTAGAATGTATTATAAATCTATAGAAATCGCTCCAGAAAAAACCTATGGTTCTATTTTAAGTTCTTTACAATCTAAACTAGGTAAATTTGATTCCAAAGAGATAGCAGAATTGACATCAACTGATACTATAGATTTTGAAGAGATTGGAAATAAAAAAACAGCAGTATATGTTATATCATCTGATACACATACAGCATATGATTTCTTATTAACTATTTTCTTTTCTCAAATGATACAACAATTATACGATTATGCAGATCAAAATGGTGGACAATTAAAACAACAAACATTCTTTATATTAGATGAATTTGCAAATATTGGGAAAATACCTGATTTTGATAAAAAGATATCTACTTCTAGAAGTAGAAAAATATCTTTTAGTGTTATTTTACAAAATATTGATCAATTAGAAGCAGTTTATGAAAAATCTTATGAGACTATTATGGGTAACTGTGATACACATGTATTTTTAGGAAGTAACTCTTATAAAACTGTAGAATATTTTTCAAAGGCATTAGGAGAAAAGACAATTGAAAGAGATAGTATTTCAATTAATCGAGATAGGCAAAACTGGAAGACAGGAAAATCTGTTTCAGATCAAGTTATGGCAAGAGCTTTAATGACACCAGATGAACTTAGAAGAATGGATAATGATGAATGTATTATTTTTGAAAAAGGTATAAAACCAGTCAAAGCTAAAAAATTTTATTATTTTAAAAGCCCAATGGCAAAAAAGATGGCACAATTTGAAATTAGCCATAATGATATTGGAGAAAAAGAAAGAGGTGTATGGAGAAAGTATAATCCATACAATCCATATGTAGAAGAAAATAATGACAAATCACCTCAAGATTTAAAGGTGGAATCACTAGATGATTTATTTGAAGAAGAAACAGATAAAAAAGAGCCAATACAACAAGCATCATTAAATTTACAAGATATTAAAGAAGAAGCACCAATATTACCACAAGAAAGTGATGAAGATTTATATGACTTACAAAAAGAACTAGAAGCTAAATTTGACGAATTATTTGGACCAATTGATGATGATTAATGTAAATTGCAAAGAGAGTATTCCCTTTGCAATTTTTCTTTACTTTAGATACGAAAATATTTTCGTATAACCTATTGCAAAAAAAGAATAATTATAGTAGAATAACTTTTAGAATTTATAAGAAAGAATAGGAGACAAAATATGAAATTTGTACATATAGCAGATATCCATTTTGATAGACCATTCGTAAATCTTTCTGATCGTGCTACTTTAGGAGATTTAAGGAGATTAGCACAACGTAAAGCCTTTAAAAAAGTAATAGAATATATAAAAGAAAACGATATTTCTTATCTATTTATTTCGGGAGATTTATATGAACACAAATATGTTAAACAATCAACTATAGAATATATCAATAATTTGTGCAAGGAAATACCAAATACACAAATATTAATAGCTCCAGGCAATCATGATCCATATTTGAAACATTCCTATTACAGTACTTTTCAGTGGAATGATAACATAAAAATTTTTTCTTCTAAAATAGAAAAAATAGAAGGACAAGATGTAGATATTTATGGTTATGGATTTGATGATTTCTATTGTACAGACAGCAAAATAGAACAACTTGAAATTGAGAACCCAGATCGAATAAATATTTTAGTGAGTCATGGTACAATAGATGGATCCTCATTAGGAGAAAAGCAATATAATCCTATGTCAAGAAAAAAATTAGAAGAAAAAGGCTTTGACTATATTGCATTAGGGCATATTCATAAACCAGATTATCAAACAAAGATGGTTTATCCAGGTTCAATGATTTCTCGTGGGTTTGATGAATTAGGAGAACATGGTATGATAGTAGGAGAAATTCAAAAAGGAAAGATAGATTTAGAATTTGTACCACTTGACGAAGAAGAATTTAAAGAAATTGAGATAGAAATAACAAATATATATTCCAAAGAAGAATTAATTGAAAAAATAAATGAAATTACGATAAAAGACAATGAATTTGTAAAAATAATATTAGTAGGAAATAGAAATTTCGAAATTGACTCTTATGATTTGATAAAATACATGGAAAATGATCGAATTATTAAAATAAAAGATAATACAAAATTAGCTGTAGAGTTGACAAAAATGACCAATGAAAATACATTAAAAGGATTATTTGCTAAAAAAATGTTAGAAAAATTAAGTAAAGAAGATATGACGCAAGAAGAAATTAACGTTATACAAAAAGCAATTGAAATAGGACTAGAATCATTATTATAACAAAAGGAGAAGGTTTTTGTGAAAATAAATCAATTAAAAATAAATGCATACGGAAAACTAAAAGACATTCAAATGCATTTTGGAGATCATATTAACATCATTTATGGGAAAAATGAGGCTGGGAAATCAACCCTTTTAAACTTTATTACAAAATGTTTTTATGGAATTTCTAAAAACAAAAAAGGAAAAGAAATTTCTGATTTTGAAAAATATATTCCATGGGTAGGAGAAGAGTTTTCTGGGAAATTAACTTATGAATTAGACAACCAACAGAAATTTGAAGTGTTTAGAGATTTTAAAAAGAAAAATCCAAAAATATTTGATGATAAAATGGTTGACATTTCAAAAGAATTTAATATTGATAAAAATACAGGCAGTGAATTTTTTTATGAGCAAACAAAAGTAGATGAAGAATTATTTTTATCAACACTTATTGTAAATCAACAAGCCGTAAAATTACAGGCACAAGAACAAAGTAGATTGATTCAAAAAATTGCTAATTTAGCACAAACAGGTCAAGATAATATTTCTTTCCAAAGAGCAATGGAACGATTAGATAGACGTAAATTAGAGGAAATAGGAACGGAAAGATCTAGAGAGAAACCAATAAATGTGTTAACTAGAAAAATAGAGCAATTAGAAAAAGAAAAACAAGAATTAGAAAAATACGAAACAATAAAATACGAATTAAGGGAAAAGAAAAATCAAGTTAAAGATGAAATTTTAAAGCTAGAAGGAAAAAATAATGAAATAAAAAAACTTAAATTAATTTATGAGAATGAAAAAATAGAAAATGAAAAAATAAATATAAAAATAGAATTAAAAAATAAAAATGAAGAGAAAATAAAATCTATCCAAAGAAAAGTAGAAGAGGTTTCACAAAATTATAAAAATATTTTTGAAAAAAGAAAAAAGATAAAAAAAGAAAAAACAAAAGGAAATATAGCTTTTATCACTACTTTTTTACTAATACTTTTTCTTGTTATCTTATCAATTGCCATTATGAAAAATTATACATTAAGCAATATTTTTCTTGTTATGATACCAATTATATCCTTTATTTTTGTGATTTTTAGAAGCAAAATAACAAAAAAACAAAGAAGTAATCAGAAAGAAATAGATAGAATTGATTTAGAAACAAATCAATGTAAACAAGAAATTCATTTACTAGAAGAAAATAATGCAGAATTGGAAAAACAAATACAAATTTTAAAAAACGAAGTAGAACAAAAAATAAAGAAAAATTCTTTTTTGGAAACAAATACAGAAAGTGATAACTCATTATTAGAAGATATAAATAGGGAAATACAAGCTTTAGAAGATAAAATCAATGAGCAAAAAATTAAATTACATACATTAGAACTGGATGAACAAAATATAGAACCAAAGTTGGATAATTTGTCTTGTATAGAAGAAGAATTAACTAATAATATAGAAAAAAAGAATAATTTAAAAAAATTAGAAAAGAGCATCGATTTAGCAAAAGAAGTATTAGAAATTTCGTATGAAGAAATGAAAAATATGGTAACTCCAAAATTTACACAAAAATTATCTAAAATAATAGCAGAGATTACTAATGGGAAATATACTAATATCAGATTACAAGAACAAGAAGGAGTTATGGTAGAGTTAGAGAATGGAAATTATATGCCAGCATCTAGATTAAGTATAGGAACTATTGATCAATTATATCTTTCTTTAAGATTAGCTATGACAGAAGAATTATCAAAAGAAAAAATGCCAATTATTTTAGATGAAGCATTTGCTTATTATGATACAGAAAGATTAAAAAATATTTTAATCTATCTATCAGAAAAATTTAAAGAACATCAGATTATTTTGTTTACTTGCACAGATAGAGAAACAAAACTACTAAACGAATTAAAAATACCTTATGATTTAAATATATTGGATAGATAAAAGAATATTCCATGCTAAAATTAGCTTCTTACTTTTGCTATTGAATTAATTCCAAAAATGTAGTATAATATAAAAGCAAATTTTAAAAAGGAGAAATTTTATGTTTGAAAAATTGGAAGCTGTTGAAAAAAGATACGAGGAATTGACAAAATTAATTGCAGAACCAGAAATAATTGCCAACCAAACAGAATGGCAGAAATTAATGAAGGAACATGCTAGTATAGAAGATATTGTGTTAAAATTCAGAGAGTATAAAAAAGTAAAGATGGCTATGGATGAAGCACAAGAATTAATGCAAGATGCAGAAATGAAAGAATTAGCAGAAGCAGAATATATAGAGTCAAAAGAAAAACTACCTAAAATAGAAGAAGAATTAAAGATTTTATTAATTCCAAAAGATCCAGATGATGATAAAAATATTATATGTGAAATTAGAGCAGGAGCAGGAGGGGAAGAAGCAGCTTTATTTGCAGGAACGCTATTTAGAATGTATACAATGTATGCAGAAAAGAAACATTGGAAGTTAGAAGTGTTAAATGAAAACGAAACAGGATTAGGGGGCTATAAAGAAATATCTTTTATGGTGACAGGAAAAGGAGTATATAGTCGCTTAAAATTTGAAAGCGGTGTTCATAGAGTACAAAGGGTTCCAGACACAGAAAGTAGTGGAAGAATTCATACATCAACAGCAACGGTTGCAGTATTGCCAGTAGTAGAAGATGTAGAAATTGAAATTAATCCAGCAGACATTAAAATGGAAGTATTTAGGGCTTCAGGAGCTGGACGGACAACATATTAATAAAACTTCTTCAGCTGTTCGTTTAATTCATGAACCAACTGGAATTGTAGTAGAATGTCAAACAGAAAGGTCACAATTTCAAAACAAAGACAATGCTATGAAAATGCTTCGAACTAAATTATATGAAATTGAAAAAGAAAAACAAGATAGTCAAATTGCTAACAGTAGAAAAGTTCAAGTAGGCTCTGGAGATAGAAGTGAAAAGATAAGAACTTATAATTATCCACAAGGAAGAATCACTGATCATAGAATTGGAATGAGTATTTATCAAATGGAAAACTTCTTAAATGGAGATTTGGACGAAATGATAGATAATCTAATTGCTGCAGACAGAGCAGAAAGATTAAAAGGCGAAGAGGATTAAAAAAAGAGTAGAGAAAATATCGCAAGTTATTTCTCTACTCTTAAATTTTGTGAATAAAATATAAAACTTATCAATAAACTAAAATAAGAACAAATGCAAGGAGAGTATTTTCATGAATGAATTGTTGAAAACTACTTTATTAGGATTGTTTTTTGGGACTTTTGGTACTACCTTGGGAGGAATTTTAGGAGTTTTTATCAAAAAAAATTCGAATAAATTTTTAAGTTTTATTTTAGCATTTGCATCTGGATTAATGATGTCAGTTATTTGTTTTGATTTGATTCCAGAAGCTTTGCAAATTAGTTCTATGGCAAATGTAATAATAGGAATTATATTAGGAATCATAACTATGATAGGCTGTGATTTATTTGTAGAAAAAAAGTTTAATAATCATCGTGGAATAGAAAAGAATTCTCTATTAAAAACAGGAATTATTGTTTCTATTGGATTAGCCATACATAATTTTCCGGAAGGCTTAGCTATTCGGTTCAGGATTTGAAGC
>CANQZU010000025.1 GCA_947628415.1 uncultured Clostridia bacterium
TTTAGATTTCAAGGGAAACTCCAAGAATATGTTGAAGAATGCAAAAAAATAGGTGTTACAGATAGTTTATTGATGCCTACACCATGTCCCGTAATATCTTGCAATGGTAAAAGTATTGTACCATTTGTATGGGAATATACAAAACAACATTTTTCCTTTTATCAAGAAGAGATAGAAGGAAAAAGAACAGCGGTAGAAGATAATCCATATTGTTTGGCTAATAAACTCTTACAATCAAGTATTAAGCACATGAAAAACATTGAAGTTAACTTATTGTTTGTTCCATTAGTACACCCTAAATATGATACAATAGAATATTTGGATATGCTATTACAAAATAGGCCAATTGCAATAAAATTACATGGTATATCATCTGCATTTTCACCATATGATGTTAGTAATGAGTTTTGGAGTATAATACGGAAATATGATATTCCTATCATCGTTCATACGGATTATGATAATACAGATAATAACACCCCATTAACAAAACTTCGAAATTTAAACTGTCCATTAGATTGGATAAAAGTTTTTACTATCCAGCATATAAGGGCTTTATTAACACATGGTGTAAGGTTATGTTATGAGAGTTGCAAAATAATTAATGAAAGTGACAATTTTATAGTAGGAATTGGACCAGATTCATTAATATCATCGGAAAAGGAGAGATTATATAGGAATGATGACTATCTAAAAACCTTATTTTCTATGGTTGATATTAATAAACTTGTTTTTGATATTGACTATCCTTGGAATATAAAAGATAATCATTTAGACTTTAATTCTATAAATAGAATTAAAAGTCTGAATTTATCTGATAGTGATTTCAATAAAGTTCTATGTACAAATGCGATTAGATTTTTTAATATTTAAGACTCATACAAAAAAGACTGTAGTTGCAGTCTTTTTTGCTATTATATATGTTAATGCTATGGAACTTAATAGAACATTCTAATATAACTAAAATTTTTAGAAACTAGGGGGGAGAAAATAGCATTTTTTGAGCAAATAAGTGAGGGGATTAAAATCTTTTCACTTATTTATATTTTGAAAAGATTATAAGACAAAGTTAAAATTGCAAGTGAATAAAATATATAAAGCTGAATAATATTAACCGAGGTGTTATTCATATGTATAAAGTAGAATGTAAAAACATATTTATTTCAAACAATGATGATGAAAAAAATAAAAATTTCAATAAAATTTGGCAGAATATAGTTAGGTTAATGATAAATAAGTAAAATTTATCGAAAACAGTTTAAAAGCTTAATATTTTATGGTATAAAAATAATATAAAATATTGGTTTATTTTATTGTTTTCTTTTAAAGGAGGAAATAAATAAAATGGACAAAATAATACCTAAAGTAGCAATATATTGTAGACTATCAGAAGAAGATAGAAATAAGGAGAACAAGGAGGATGATAGTACAAGCATCCAAAATCAAAAGTTAATGTTAACAGAATATGCCATAAAACATGGTTGGGACATACAAGGCGTTTATAGTGATGATGATTATGCTGGAGCAGATAGAAATAGACCAAACTTTAATAAGATACTAAAGCTAGCAGAAGAAAAGCGAATTAATATTATTTTATGCAAGAGTCAAAGTCGTTTTACAAGAGAACTAGAACTAGTAGAAAAATATATAAATGGTTTATTCATTGAATGGAATATTAGATTTATAGGTCTGGTAGATAATGCAGATACAACCGTAAAAGGTAATAAAAAATCAAGACAGATAAATGGTTTAGTTAACGAATGGTATTTGGAGGATTTATCAGAAAATATAAAATCAGTTTTAAAAAGTAAAAGAGAACAAGGATTACATACAGGTGGCTTACCTTTATATGGTTATAATAATGATGAAAGTCAAAAAGGACATCTAATTATTGATCCGGTTGCAGCAGAAGTTGTAAGAGATATATTTTTAATGTATAATCAAGGAATGGGAAAAACGGCAATAGCCAGAGAATTAAATAACAGAGGAATACCAAATCGTACACAATACAAAAATCAAAAAGGAATTAAATATAAAATATTACCAAATAAAACAGCAACACTTTGGAAATATTCAGCAATTGCAGAAATATTATCAAATGAAATGTATATTCGGTAATATGGTACAAGGTAGATATGGAAGTGTTTCTTATAAAAGTAAAAAAAATAAACCAAAACCTAAAGATCAATGGGTTATAGTAAATGGAACACATGAACCAATCATTGATATAAATCTATGGAATAGTGTTCAAAGTAAAATTAATAGCAATTTTAAACCCTTTACTAGTGGGAAAATAGGAATTTTTGCAAAAAAATGTAGATGTAAAAATTGTGGTTATACATTAAAAACAAGTAAATCACACGAAGATAGATATTTGAGATGTCCAACAAGGCAAATTTCCAAAGAGAATTGTGTTGGTAGTTTTATTTCAGAAAAAGTTTTAAAAATAGCAGTATTAAAAGAATTGAATATACTAATAAACCGATACTTGAATGTAGACAAATTAGAAGAAAGCATAATATTAAATAGTTTTAGAAACGAAAAAGAAGTATTGCAAAAAGAAATTGAACAATATCAAGCAAATATAAACAAAAAGTTACAAGCCATTAAAGATTCCTATATGGATAAAATAAATGGAATCATAAGCCAAGAGCAGTTTATAGAGTTTAATGAAAGTTTCCAAAAAGAAAAGGAAAATTTGGAAAAATTATTAAAAGAAAAAGAAAAAAAATTGTTAGAACTTAATAATGAACAAGAAACATTGAAGTCTAAAAGAGAGATATTAGAAAAATATATAAATGTAACAGAACTTTCCAGAGAAATGGTAGACAACTTAATTGATTATATAGAGATTGGACAGAAAGACCATATAACAAAAAAGAAATCTATTATTATACACTGGAAAATTTAATTGTTGTACTTTCAAGGTTGCAGCAGAACAAAAAGCAAGAGCAACGTATGAAAAATTAATCAATCTTTGTCGTGATAATCCAGATGTTTTAGATCCATTAAGATTTTTAAGACAAAGAGAAGTAGTACACTTCCAAAGATTTGGAGAAGCATTAAGAGGTGTTCAAGACAAACTAGCAGAAAAGAAATTTTATATGAATGACATGAAACCTTTTGATAAAGATTGCGGATGTAATAATTAAGATATAGCAAGAATAAAGATTCTCTGTTTTAAATAGAGAATCTTTATTTGATTTCTATGAAATTATTTTGGCATACACTTTGCATGCGGTCCATAATAGCTATACCAAGACCACTTTTTTCAACTCCTTCTAAAAATATAATATCTGGAGACAAAACATCAGCTTTTTGTAAACAAGAGAAAAGATTTTTAGAATATTCTTTTAAATTATTTTTGGAAGCAACGGCAATTGTTTTTCCTTTAGGATAGCTTTCTAAATTTTCTTGACAGCAAATAATAAGAGGATTTTGATAATCTCTACATAAATTTAAAATATAATCTACCATTTTAGAAGAATCTTTGCTATATACTAGAATAGATTTACAATTTAATTGATAATGTATAAAATTACTTTGTTTTTCTTCTAAAACAACATTTTTGGAAATTTCTTTTATTTGATTTGGTGTAATAAAACCTGGTCTTAAAATATGTGGTATTTCATTAATTACTTTAACAACAGTTGATTCAATGCCAAGAGTACTATTTCCGTCATTTATAATAAAATCAACTTCTTTTAATAAATCAAAAGAAAGATTTTCCAAATTTGTTTTGCTTGGCTTTCCAGAAAGATTAGCACTAGGAGCAGCGATAGGAACATTAGCCAATTCTACTAATTTTTTAGCAATTGGATGATTTGGCATGCGAATACCAACTAAATTCGAATTAGCTGTTACAACATCTGGTATAATTTCTTTTTTTTCTAAAATAATTGTAAAAGGACCAGGAAAGAATTTTTCCATCAATTGATATTCCATAGGAGAAATGTTTTGAACGACTTCTTCTATCATTTTTTTATTACTTACTAATAAATTGACTGGATTATTAGGATTTCTTTTTTTGACTTGATAAAGTTTTTTAACAGCATTAATATTTAGAGCATTTGTACCAAGACCATAAACTGTTTCTGTAGGAAAAAGTACAATACCACCTTCTTTTAAAATATTTGCTGCCTTTTGTAATTGCTGTACTGAATAATTGTTTTGTGTATCAATATAATTCTCCATATTTTACCTCTTTTTTACTCAATTGGCTTAATTATACAATGATTTTAAAAAATTTTCAATTATTCTATGAAAAACTCTTGACAAAAATAAAAAGAAAGCATATCATGAACATATGAACATGTAATCATATAATATAATAAAAGGAGATAGAAAAATGGAAGAAGAATTTTTAGAATGTAATGTTTTACATGAAAATACTGTTAAAAAAGTAAAAGAAGTTATGCCAGAAGATGGTTTGATATATGATTTAGCAGAATTCTTTAAAGTTTTTGCAGATTCTACTAGAATGAAAATTATTTATGCTTTAATGGAGGAAGAATTATGTGTTTGTGATATAGCCAATATTGTACAAACAACGCAATCAGCTATTTCTCATCAACTTAGAATTTTGAAACAGTCCAAATTAGTTAAATACAGAAAAGAAGGAAAAGTAGTCTATTATAGTTTAGATGATGACCATATAAGTAAAATTGTTATGAAAGGTCGTGAACACATTGAAGAGTTATAGATATACTTTAGAAGGATTAGATTGTGCTAATTGTGCTAAAAAAATTGAAGATAGAATTGCTAAAGAAGAAGCATATCAAAAGGTAAATGTCAATTTTTCAACATCCAAATTATCTTTTCAAACAGAAAAAGATGAAGAAAAAGAAATTAAAAAAGAAATAGAAAACTTGGTTCATAGTTTGGAACCAGAAGTAAAAGTACTGGATGAAAAAGAAAGCAAAAAGACAAATTCAGAAAAAAATTATTGTGATATTTTACGCTTGTTAGTAGGAATTTTCTTCTTTTTAATTGGAATGTATTTTCCATTAGGAAATATTACCAAAACTTTTTTTATGATAGTATCTTTTATTATTTTACTATTTCGAACAGCAAAAAAGGCTTTTGCTCAAATTTTTAAAAATAGAATATTAGATGAAAATATATTAATTACTGTATCTGTTATTGGTGCTTGCTTAGTAGATAAAATAACTGAAGGACTTATGGTAATTGTTTTATATGAAATTGGCAAAATTTTAGAAGCAAGGGCTGTTAATCAAACTAGAAAATCTATTTCTAATTTAATGGATATTAAACCTGAATATGCTAATTTAAAAAAACAAGAAGAAATAGAACAAGTTAATCCAGAAGAGGTAAAAATTCGGTGATATTATTTTGGTAAAAACTGGAGAAAAAATTCCTTTAGACGGCGTTGTAATAAAAGGAAATGCTGAAATTGATAATTCAGCTTTAACAGGAGAAAGCAAATTAGTAAAAGTAGAAGAAAATACAAAAGTGCTTTCAGGAGGTGTTAATGTACAAGGATTATTAGAAATAAGAGTTGAAAAGACTTATGAAAATAGTACGGTTCATCAAATTTTAAATTTGGTAGAAAATGCAACCGATAAAAAAGCAAGAACAGAAACTTTTGTTGCAAAAGCTGCTAAAATTTATACACCAATTGTTTTTTTACTATCTATTTTTGTTGCTGTATTTATGCCAATTTTTGTGAATGGAGTAACGTATTCACAAAGTATTTACAAAGCATTAATTTTTTTGGTAATTTCTTGTCCTTGTTCTATTGCCATATCTGTACCACTTAGTTATTTTAGTGGAATTGGAAAAGCATCTAAAAAAGGAATTTTAATAAAGGGAAGTGACTATTTAGATGGTCTAAAAGATATTGGGGAAATTATATTTGATAAAACAGGAACTATCACAACAGGTAAATTCACATTAACACAAATTTATTCTTATGATAAAAAATATTCAAAAGAAGATATCTTACAATATTTTGCCAAGGGAGAAAGCTTTTCTAATCATCCAATTAGTAAATCAATTTTAAAAGTGATAAATGAAGAAGTAGATACATCTAAAATAGAAAATTTTGAAGAAATTTCAGGAAAAGGATTGACTTATAAAATAGAAGATAAGTTTATAAAGATAGGAAATGATTCTTTTGTAACAGGAGAAAAACAAAATGAACAGGAACAAGGAACTATTTTGTACTTACAAATCAATGATAAAATAGTTGGAAGCGTAGTTTTATCAGATGAAATAAAACCATATAGCAAAGAAACAATAAAACTTCTTAATAAAGAAGGAATTCAAACAAAAATATTTACAGGAGATAAGAAAGAAGTTGCTAATTATATTGCAAAAGAGATAGGTGTGCAGGAAGTAAAATCTCAAATGTTGCCACAAGATAAATATGCTGAACTTGAAGAAATATTAGAGAAAAACAAAAAGTCAAAAAAGGTAGCCTATGTGGGAGACGGAATTAACGATAGTCCTGTTTTAGCAAGAGCAGATATTGGTATTTCAATGGGCGGAATTGGCTCAAATTCAGCAATTGAAGCATCTGACATAGTGATTATGACAGATGAATTGTTAAAAATTCCAGAAGCTATTAAAATTTCAAAGAAAACAAATCACATTATTAAACAAAATCTTTTTTTTGCTATTGGCGTTAAATTATTAATTTTATTACTTAGCTTATTTGGCATAGCTGACATGTGGGAAGCTGTTTTTGCAGATGTTGGTACAACTTTAATAACGATTTTTAATACCATTCGTATTTTGCGATAATAAAAGATAAATAGATGCATGATAGCAAAAATCTAATATATATTAAAACAAGAGGAGAAAAAATGAAAGAAAAAATAAAGAAAGAATTATTAAGTTTAGCAGATGAAGAATACAAAGAATTTCATAGCAATTTATGTCCAGGAAAAAATAAAACAAACAATATGATAGGAATTCGAGTGCCAATTTTAAGACAATATGCTAAAGAATTAATAAAGAAATATACTGCTAGTGACTTGTTAGAAGAAATTGATGATCAATACTATGAAGAAATCATGTTGCAAGGTATGATAATTGGACTTTCAAAAGAAAATTTTGAATCTTTAAAGAAAAAAATTGAAATATTTATATCCAAAATTGATAATTGGGCTGTTTGTGATACTTTTTGTGCAGGACTAAAAATAACGAAAAAATATAAAAGGGAAATGTGGCAATTCTTACAAAAATATTTAGAATCCAATCAAGAATTTGAAGTTCGATTTGGAATAGTTATGATATTGGACTATTATATAGAAGAAGAATATTTAGAAAAAATTTTTAAGATTTTTAATTCTATCAAAACGAAGAAATATTATATACAAATGGCAATGGCTTGGGCTATTTGTGAAGCTCTTATAGAATATTATCATGAAACTTTATTGTATTTAAAAACATCCAACTTAGATAAATTCACTTATAATAAAGCTTTACAAAAAGCACTAGAATCGTATCGAATTAGTGATGACAAAAAAGAATTTTTAAGAAAAATGAAAAAATAACAGAAATTTTATAAAATTAGTTTCTTTTAAAAACTTTTTGTGTTATAGTAAAATAAATTGAAATAAGGAGAGAAAAAATGGAAGAAGAAAAAAGAACATTAGAAGAAACACAACATCCAAAAAGGAAGAAAGATAATAAAGAAATAAAAAAGAGAAAGAAACTAGTAAAAAAAGCATTTTTAATTATTTTAGCAATAATAGTTATATTCTTTGTTGCACTCATTGCCAATGATTACATTATATTAGATAATCATGAAAAACTTAATCTAGTAATTAATAATAGAAATGTGACTACCAACTTAAAAAATGATATTATAATTGAAAACAATATTATTTATCTTTCGAAAGCAGATGTAGCTAATTTTTTTGATAAATATCTTTATGAGGAAAAAGAATCAAATCAATTGGTAACAACATATGACAAAAAAATAGCTACTATTGGTTTTGAAGAAAATAATATTATAATTAATGGTTCAGTAAAAAATATATATGCACATGCCATGGAAAAAGAAAACGTAATTTATTTGCCAATTTCAGAAATGAAGGATGTATATAATATTGAAATTCAAAATATAGAAGCTACCAATATTATTACAATAGATTCTCTAGATAGAGAACAAAAAAGAGCAATTGTTTCTTCTAATTTAGCTGTTAAATCTTCTACTAATTTAATTGCTAAAACAATTGATAGAGTTAAAAAAGGTGATAGTGTTATTGTAATATCGTCTGATAAAGGTTATAGTAAGATTAGAACAGCTAATGGAAAACTAGGTTATGTAAAAACGGACAAACTAGAAAATGAATATGTAGTTAGAGAAGCTATGATAGAGGAAAAACAGATAGAAGGAAAAGTTAATTTAACATGGGATTATTTTTCAACTTCTAGTTCTGCTCCTAATAGAAACGGAACAAATATAGAAGGATTAAATGTTATTTCACCAGCTTTCTTCTATTTAGATAAAAATGGAAAATTTCAAGAAAATGTAGGTAATAATGGAATAGCTTATATTGAATGGGCTCACAACAATGATTATAAAGTATGGCCAATGTTTTCTAATGCAGAGGCGGCAAAAGAAAGCTTATCTGTTACTTCTAATATTCTAAATAGTTATCAAAAAAGGCAACAGCTAATTGAAGATATTGTAACAGCATGTGTCAAATATAAATTAGATGGAATTAATGTCGATTTTGAAAATATGAAACAAGAAGACAAAGATATGTATTCTAGGTTTATTATTGAATTAACTCCTCGATTAAAAGAAATTGGATTAGTAACTTCTGTAGATGTGACAGCCCCAGATGGAGGAGAAACTTGGTCTATGTGTTTTGACAGACATGTGATTGGAGATGTAGCAGATTATATTGTATTTATGGCATATGATCAATATGGTATATCAAGTAAAAAAGCTGGAACAACAGCAGGATATAATTGGGTAAAATTAAGTTTAAATAAATTTTTACAAACAGAAGAAATTGAGTCAAACAAAATTATTTTGGCAGTTCCTTTTTATACAAGAGTTTGGACGACAACAAATGATGGAAAAGTAAGCAGTAATACAATAGATATGAAAAATATAAATCGCGTTATACCAGATAATACTGAAAAAAAATGGGACGATAATTTAAAACAAAACTATGTTATTTATAATGAAAGAGATAATAAAAAAGAAATATGGATTGAAGATCTAGATTCTTTAAAAGCAAAAGTTTCACTAATTAAAGAAAACGATTTGGCAGGTGTTGGATCTTGGCAAAAAGATATGGAATCTAATGAGGTTTGGCAAATGTTTCAAGAAGAATTAAATTTAAAATAGGGATTTGGGGTATATTTCCCAAATCTTTTTTAAAAAAACGTGCAAAATTGCTTGACATTGCGAATTTTGCCATATATAATACTAAAAAAGCACATTTTGGAGGTATACTTTAGGATATGCAAAATGAAAATGTATTTTATATTGCCAATCAATTTAATCAATTAACAGATGAACAAGTTGTAAATCTTATTAAACAAGGAGATGAAAAAGCTCTTTCTTATTTAATGGAAAAATATAAAGAATTAGTAAATATGAAAGTAGGAAAATACTTCATGATAGGAGCAGAAAGAGAAGATGTTGTACAAGAGGGAATGATTGGTTTATTTAAAGCAATTAAAGGTTTTAATCAAAATAAACACAATACCTTTAAATCTTTTGCTAATATTTGTATTGAAAGACAACTAATAACAGCAATTAAAAGTTCTAATCGTCAAAAACATATACCACTTAATTCATACTTATCTTTAAATACAGCTGCTTATGATAATAATGAGGAAGATAGTGTAGAATTAATTGATACTTTTGATAGTAAAACAATAGAAGATCCGTTAGAAACTGTCATGAAAAAAGAATATTATTCAGAAGTAGAAACTGCTGTTAATAAAAATTTAAGTAAATTTGAAAAACAGGTTTTAGATCAATTTGTCAAAGGAGAAAGTTATGTAGTAATTGCTCAAAAGTTAGATGCACCAGTTAAATCCATTGATAATGCTATACAAAGAATTCGAAAAAAAGCTATTAAAAATATGTTTAATGAAGAAAATTAAAAAAATATAACTTTTTTTTAAAATTACGGTTTAATTTAGAAAATAATTATAAAACATCCTAAACCACACATATTGTGATTGAGGATGTTTTTAGTATTGTTTTACATAATTGACTTTACTTAAAATTTATGATATATTATTTACATAATTTCGCAGCACAATCATAGGTCAATAATTTCCTATGATATTAACAAATGTCTATAAAAAGGAGCGTGATATCACAAGTAAAGTTGTAACTCACAAACCAAAAAAATTAAAGAGGAGGACTATATAATGTTACAATTGCAAGCAAAAAACATTGACATTTGCCGGATTAGCAAATTAGTTGCAAGATATAATATCAATGCAATTATAACTGATTCGGCAGTCACTTTGAATGGTGATGTTTCTGAAGAATTGCTCACAGAACTTCGTGATGCTATTAATATCAATACTGTTCAAAACTTTACAAGTCAAGAACAATTGTATATTCAAAAAGAAACTAAAACTGTTAGAAGTGAAGAACTTATTCAAAAAAATGACTTATTGTATCCTAAAGTAAAGCGTGGTGAAGTATATCTCTGCGATTTTGGCAATCCCTATGGACATGAACAAGGATTTCAAAGGTATGCAATTGTCATACAAAATGATGATGGGAATTTACATTCTCCAAGCACTATCGTAATAGCATGTACGACGGGGTATAAAAGAAGGCTTCCTGTTCATTACCATTGCAGATTTTCTCCTAGTAATATGATTGACTATGATGCAGAAAGGGTAGGAAATCAAGAAAATGTAATTATGGCAGAGCAAATTCAAACAGTTGATAAAACAAGACTGCGTAAATATATCGGAACATTGACACCAGATTTTATGAATGTAATTGATGGTAAAATCGATATTTCGTTAAATTTAAACAGAGAAGTCAAAAAAACTATTGAGGATAAATCAAAAAAAACCAATGAATGCAAAGATGTGAACATGATTCAAGTTCAGTTGTTATCTTTTGTTGATATTAAAGAACTTTTGAAAATTTCACGCAGTAGTTTTAATGATGAGGTTAAAGCAAAAGCAATTCTTGATTTATTTGGTTTTGATTTCAAGAAAAATGGTGTTGAGTATTTGCTTAAAGCTATTATTTCTTCCCCAGAAAATGATTACTTTAATGTAGAAACATTATCTGAAAGTGTTTCTCGGAAAGAAGGAGTCGATAAGGAAGAAATAAAAAGATTGATTGTTGCGAGAGTTAAAGAAAGATTTGGTTTACGAAAAGCTCCAACAATTGATTTTATTCGTTTGGTTAATATTTTTTTAGTAAAACAGGAGGTTGACTATTAAGAAAATAACATTTAAAGTCTGCGCTATTAGAAATTGTCGGATTTGCTTTCGATTAAGTAGTTGTACTCCTCAAAAAAATTGGTTGGGTAAGCATCCTACTCTAGCAGAAAGGTATCCTAAAATTTCGTTTATAGCTTTACTTAAGGCCTTTATAAAAAAATTACATAAATTACAAATTTGCTAGTCAGACTTTGACTAGGCAGGAGATATTTCTCCTGCCTAGTTTTTGTAAAACGAAAAAATCAACCAGTTTAATTCTGATTGATTTTGTATCTACTGTTCATAAAAAGTTCGAACAGATTTGTCGTTGGAGCTTCCAACGGGAATTGAACCCGTGACCTCAGCCTTACCAAGGCTGCACTCTACCAACTGAGCTATGGAAGCATTTTAAATTATACTTTAGACACTTTTTTATTATACAATATGAAATTGAAAAAGTAAATAACTTCTATTGACTTTTTTTAGAAAAAGTTTTAAAATTATATTTATAAGTAAAAAACAAGTAAGAGAAAAGTAAGATATTAAGTTACTTCAAAAGAGAAAATTGGTCTTAGGCTGTAAACCAATTGAAGGAAACATATTCTGAAAACTAACTCTTCTAATGTTTCTAGTGAATAAGCTAGACGGCTTAAAAGAACCGTTATCTTCTTTAAATTAAGTAAAAAGTAGGATGGAACCGTGTAAATAATACACTCCTATGGGTATATTATCCATAGGAGTTTTTATATGGAAATATACAATTTATTTAAAAGGAGGAAGTTTTATGATAAAAATTTCATTAAAAGATGGAAGCATTTTAGAAGTAGAAAAAGGAAGTTCTATTTTAGAAGTAGCACAGGCAATCAGCGAAGGATTGGCTAGAAATGCAACTTGTGGAGAAGTAAATGGGAAAATTAAAGATTTAAGATATGAATTACAAAATGATTGTAGTCTTATAATTCATACTTTTCAAGAAAACGATTTAGAAGGGAAAAAAGCTTATTGGCATACGACTTCTCATATTATGGCACAAGCTGTAAAAAGATTATTTCCAGAGGCAAAAATAGCAATTGGTCCTGCCATTAATGAGGGATTTTATTATGATTTTGATGTTGAAAAACCTTTTACTGAAGAAGACAAAGCAAATATTGAAGAAGAAATGAAAAAAATTATAAAAGAGGATTTAAAAATTGAAAGATTCACCTTACCAAAAGAAGAAGCTTTAACTTTCATGAAAGATGAACCTTATAAAATAGAATTAATTAAAGATTTACCAGAAGGCGAAGAAATTAGTTTTTATCGTCAAGGAGATTTTACAGATTTGTGTGCAGGACCTCATTTAACAAGTACTGGCAAAGTGAAAACAATAAAAATTTTATCTTCTTCTAGTGCTTATTGGAGAGGTAATGAAAAAAATAAAATGTTACAACGAATTTATGCAATTTCTTTTCCAAAAACAAGTATGCTAGAAGAATATATTAATTTATTAGAAGAAGCTAAACAAAGAGATCACAGGAAAATAGGAAAGGAACAAGAATTATTCATAACACATCCTTTAGTAGGTTCAGGACTTCCTATGTATTTACCAAATGGAGCAACTATTAGAAGAATTTTAGAGAGATACATTCAAGATAAAGAATTAGAATTAGGATATGAACATGTTTATACACCATCACTTGCTAATGTGGAACTATATAAAACAAGTGGACATTGGGATCATTATAAAGAAGATATGTTTCCTGTTATGAAAATGGAAAATGAAGAAATGGTTTTAAGACCTATGAACTGTCCTCATCATATGTTAATTTATAAGAATAAATTGCATTCTTATCGTGACTTACCAATTAAAATTGGAGAATTAGCACATGATTTTAGATACGAAAATAGTGGTAGTGTATGTGGACTAGAGAGAGTTAGACAAATGTGTCAAAATGATGCTCATTTATTTGTTAGACCTGATCAAATAAAAGAAGAAGTAGGAAAAGTATTAAATTTAATTTTTGAAGTTTATCAAAAAGATTTTGGATTTCCATCATCTGCTTTTTCTTTTAGATTGTCACTAAGAGATAAAAATAATAAAGAAAAATATATAGATAATGATCAAATGTGGGAAACTGCTGAAAGTCAATTAAGAGAAATCTTACAAGAATTAAAAATTGATTTTTATGAAGCAGAGGGAGAAGCAGCTTTTTACGGTCCAAAAATTGATATTCAAATAAAAACTGCATTAAAACATGATGTAACAATTCCAACTTGTCAATTAGATTTTGCTTTACCAGAAAGGTTTGATTTAACATATATAGGAGAGGATGGAAAAGAACATAGACCAGTTGTTATACACAGAGCAATTTTAGGATCTTCTGATAGATTTATTTCTTTCCTAATAGAAGAAACAAAAGGAGCTTTTCCAACATGGATTGCGCCAACACAAGTAAAAATTCTTCCTATTACTGATGAACAACATGATTATTGCAAAAAATTAAAAGAAGAATTTATAAAAAAAGGAATTCGAACCATAGTAGATGATCGTAATGAAAAGACAGGTTATAAAATTAGAGAAGCACAATTAGAAAAAATTCCATATATGATTATTGTTGGAAAACGAGAGGAAGAAGGAAATACAGTTTCCGTTCGTTCTAGAAATTTAGGAGATATAGGAACTATGACAAAAGAAGAATTTGAGAAAAAAATCCTAGATGAAATAAAGAATAAAAATTAAAAGCAAGGAGAAAAATAATATGAAAATAGGAATTGTAGGTTTACCAAATGTAGGAAAAAGTACTTTGTTTAATAGTATCACCAAAGCAGGTGCTGAATGTGCTAATTACCCTTTTTGTACAATTGAACCAAATGTAGGAGTAGTAGGAGTGCCAGATGAAAGACTAGAAGAATTAACTAAAATGTATCATCCGCAAAAAACAACACATGCTGTGATTGAATTTGTAGATATTGCTGGATTAGTAAAAGGAGCTAGTAAAGGAGAAGGACTAGGTAATAAATTCTTATCTCATATTCGTGAAACAGATAGTATTTGTGAAGTAGTAAGATGTTTTGAAGATCCAAACATTGTTCATGTAGATGGTAAAATAGATCCTATTCGAGATATAGAAACCATTAATTTAGAATTAATTTTTGCAGACATTGAAACAGTTAACAAAAGAATAGAAAAAGCAAAGAAAAATTTAAAGGCAGACAAAAAATATCAACAAGAAATAGATTTGCTAGAAAAAATGAAAGAAAATTTAGAAAATGGAATTTCTGTAAGAAGTATGGAATTTAATGAAGAAGAACAAGAAATAGTGAAGGAAATGTTTTTGCTAACATCAAAACCAATTTTATATATTGCTAATATTTCAGAAAATCAAATGGAAAATAGTGAAAATGATGAACTGGTAAAAAAAGTAAAAGAATATGCTTCTAAAGAAAAAGCAGAAGTAGTACCATTATGTGTAAAAATAGAAGAAGAATTATCCATGTTAGGAGAAGATGATAAAAATGAAATGTTAGAAGCATTAGGATTAGAAGAATCTGGATTAGATAAAGTTATTAAAAAAAGTTATAATTTATTAGGTCTTATGTCTTTTATAACAGCCGGAGAACCAGAAGTAAGAGCTTGGACTATTAAAAAAGGAACTAAAGCACCACAAGCTGCTGGAAAAATTCATTCTGATATTGAAAGAGGCTTTATTAAAGCAGAAATAGTATCTTATCAGGATTTAAAAAAAGCTGGAACTATGGTAAATGCGAGGGAAAAAGGATTAGTTCGTTCAGAAGGAAAAGATTATATAATGCAAGATGGGGATATTGTTTTATTTAAATTTAATGTGTAAGATATGTAATATAGATGTAATATAAATGTAAAATAAAAATAAAACTAAAACTATTGACTTATCCAAATTTTAAGTATAAAATAAAAATGTAAACATAAGAAATTAATATTTTTACTTATTTTTTAATAATATACTTGAAATATAATTAAAAAGGTGGTATAATTAAGAGCGATTGTATAAATACTAATAAAAATAGGTAAAAAGATAGGAGAATTAATATGAAGAAATCAAATTTAATCAAATTATTTTTAGTTTTATTAATAAGTGTTATAGTTATGACTTTCAATACAATGGTAATGGCAGCTGATGAGATTGATTTAACAACTACTTTAAAAAGTAATAATACGACATCAAATAATACGTCAAACAATAATACTAATAATACTAATACCAATAATACAAATACCAATAATACAAGTAATGTTAATAGTTCAAGTATTTATAATAATACAAATTTGCCACATACAGGAATTGAAGATTCTGTTCCAGCAGTAGCTTTAATTGTAGTATTTGGAATTTCTGCAATCTATGCTTATAAGAAAATCAAAGATTATAGAAATATATAGCAAAATGAAAGCCTTTAGTTTAAAGGCTTTTTTGTTTGGCTTTTACAACAATGCGATTGTTATTTATGTTATTACAAGTAATTAAAGTTAAAATTTTTTCATTTTTATTATAATTTAAAACAGGAGAAAGATCAGATTCTTTTACCTCATATTGTTCATAAACAATATAAAGATACTTTTTTCCTTTCACATCAAAAATAAAAATTTCATCTCCGTTAATTAAGGTATTAATTTTACTAAAAAAGAGAGAGTTATCATAATTATGCCCTGCTATGCATAGGTTTCCATTTTTATCTGGAGAATTTCCATAAAATTTACAAGGAGAAACTTGAAGAGTTTCTTCTGAAAGATAAGAGAAAATAGGGTAATAGATATTGATTTTTGGTATCTCTATAATTCCGAAATAAACCATGGCTTATTTCGGAATTTACAACGTTTTGACTTGATGAAGTATTATGATATAATTTATAAATAGAATAATTAGAAAGTAAATAGTTTGAATTTTTTTCTTTTTTATGCAAATCATAAATATAAAAAAATCCAAAAGAAATGGTGAGTAAAAAAACAAGAAGCGAAATACAAAATTGAAATTTAAACCAAGTTTCTTTTTTCAATGAATGATCATGTTTTTGTTCTAATTTAGTATTTAAAATCTGATTCATCATAAATTTATTTTAGACAAAAAAAGAAATAATATGCATTTAAGTGACAAAGGCATTTTATTTCTTTTTTTGGATTAATTTGGGAGCTATTTCAAATTTTATTTCAAAACAAGTAAAATCGTATAATTCGTTTTCAGCTAGACAGTCTAAATAAATATCTAGTTCATTTAAATTTCTACATGCAGCTATTACAATTGGATTTAAATTATATTGAAACATTAGTTCTAAACCTAAATCTAAAGCTTTTGTAATAGAAGCATTTTCTTTATTACGCATTAAATAAAAGGCTTCACGAAATCTTGCAATAGATGAGTTTTTAAATTGGCTTAATGGTAAAACATATAAATCATCTATAACATCTTGCATTGTTAAATATTTAGAATCAGAAGTTTTATAAATCTTTTCTACTTCATGATAATTAAATGGCAAATAAGCTTTTTGATCTTTTTCAGAAATAGTTAAAATATTGTAGTCATGTGGATTTTCTTTAATGTTTACTTTAGCTTTATTTTTATGAAAAGAAGGTATAAATGTAGATATTTTTTTTGCTTTTTTATCAAAAATTTTAAAAGGAATTTGAACAATTTCATAAATGCTAGAATTATTAATATTTTCAAATTCTAGTATTTTATCTTGTAATTCATCTTTTTGTTTATTATATTCTACGAGATTTGCTTTGATTTCATTTTTATTTTCTTCTAAATTTTTGTTATATAAAGTAATATTTTCTTCTAAATTAGTTTTTAGTTTACTAGATAAAATTTGAATTGTTTCTAAAGCTTCAAATGATTTTTTTAATCCGACAAATAGCACTATGAAAATTCTGTTCTTTGTCTTTATTATTATCAATTGAATGAGTTAATTCTATCATATGGTTTGTAATAGTTAAAAGGTTTGTTTTTTTATGTTCATACAAATCAAGAATAGAAATTATAAATTCTTGTTCTTGTTTTAAATTATGGATAAAACTATTTTCAATAAAATAATCTAGTTGATTAAAGTCATAAAAAAACATAGTAACCTCCAAAATCTTTTGTAATTCTATTATATTATATCAAAAAAAAAAGAAAAAAATATTACATTTTTATTACATTCAATATATTAAGGAATTTTTGTTATTTCCCATACTCCAAGAAATAATAAAAAAACATAAAAAATAATTATTGAAATACTTATTTTAAAACCAGTTGTGTGATGTAATTGAATAAAGCTTACACTAAAATTGAATACTTCGCTTATGATTATGCATAAAAGATAGCCTACTATTCCAAATCTTGGTAGTAAAAAATATAAAATACTAATTGTCAATATAAGATCTATGATATTGCAAACCATGACACCAAATTGTCTATTTAATCCTTTTAACATGCTATCTAAAATATTATCGCAATACATAAATAAAACAAGAGGAGAAAGAATTTTAATGTATTTACTACAAGAGATATTTTGAAATATTATTAAACTAATTTCATTAGCAAAGAAAAAGAAAATAAAAAAAATACTAATTGAGAATATAGAAGTTATAAAAAATATTTTTTTGCAAATTTCTAATATTCTTTTTTTATATTGTCTAGTAAGTAAATTAGTAAATTCTGGAATTAATAAATTACTAAAAGAACTAATAAATACATTAGGAAACAAGAGTACAGACATTGTCATACCATTAAT
The DNA here is from genome assembly GCA_947628415.1 of uncultured Clostridia bacterium. Taxonomy (GTDB): domain Bacteria; phylum Bacillota; class Clostridia; order TANB77; family CAG-508; genus CAG-269. The sequence continues at coordinate 18,124 of CANQZU010000025.1, forward strand.
TTTTCCATATTCTGATAAAGCGATGGTATAAGGTAAACCAAATAAAAGTAATCGATTTGGAATTAGAAATTGCTTTAAAGTAGATAAACCAGAACGAATATAAGAAGTAATAGAAACAGGAAATGCAATTTTAAAAATTTTCTTTTTAAAAGTAAAAAGAGAACCAGATTTTTTATAATATTTATTCTCATTAAATTTATATAAAATAAATAATAAAGAACAAGAACAAACTTCTGAAATAACATCAGCTAAAATTAGAAAAATGCAAATAAGATTTACACTTTTATTAGGAAAAAAATTCAAACATAAAATAGTTACTAAAAATTTAATAAATAGTTCAAAAATTTGAGAAATGGCAGTAATATAAGCTTTTCTAACAGCACTAAAATAACCATTTATAACATTTGAAATTGAAATAAAGGGTAATGCTAGGCAGATAAGATAAATTGGAATACAAGAAACAGAAGAATTCAACCAATTTTTCGAAATAGTATCAGAAAAAATAAACACAAGTAAGCTACTTCCTATACCTAAAAAAATGGCAAAAAATATGCAACTTTTAACAGCTTTTATAGCATTAAAAAAATTTTTTTTTGCTATTTCTTCTGAAACGATACAAGTACAAGCAAGGCTTAATCCAGAGGTAGCAATTGTAATCGCAAAAGCATATACAGACATAACTAAACTAAATATACCGACTGCTTCTGATCCAATCTGATTAGAAACATATAAATTAAACACCATGCCAATACTTTTCATAATAAAGGCAGTTATAGTTAATATAATTCCGTTTATAAAAAAGACTTTTGTTCTTTTCAAACTACCACCATTTAATAAATATTGTTTTAAAAATTGGAATATGAATAAAATTTATCGATATAATCGTAAAAGTAAAAAATAATAAATAAATAACTTTCAAAATTTACATAATTTCATATTATATATAAATGCCATAGGAAAGGAGGATAATATGAATTTTGAAAGTAAAGAATAAAAAAATAGGATTTGCACTTACTGGTTCATTTTGTACTTTTAAAAAGACAATACCAAAAATGAAAGAACTGACAGAACAAGGAGCAGAAATAATACCAATTATGTCATATAATAGTTATACTATGAATACAAAATTTGGGAAAGCAGAAGAGTATATTAAACAAATAGAGAACATAACACACAAAAAAATTATTCATACAATTCAAGAAGCTGAACCAATTGGACCAAAAAAAATGACAGATATTATGATTATTGCACCATGTTCACGGAAATACCATTTCTAAATTAGCTTGTGATATTATAGATACACCAGTTTTAATGGCTGCTAAATCTCATTTAAGAAATCGGATTCCCGTTGGTAATTGCACCATCTACAAATAATGGATTAAGTGGAAATGCTGAAAATCTTGGAAAATTATTAAACAGAAGAAATTATTATTTTGTTCCATTTAAACAAGATAATCCAATTACAAAACCAAGGTCAATTGTTTTTGACTTTGATTATATTATAAAAACAATTGAATATGCTTTAGAAGGAGAACAGATTAGCCCAATATTGTTATAAAAAATTAAAGATAGAATAAAAAAGTTGAAGTTGTCTACATTTTGTTGGCAACTTCATTTTAATAGATATTAATAGATAATTTTTTAGAAATCAGCTAAAGGATTACTTTCTACAGCATTACGGACCTGGTCATTACTAACGTGTGTATATATTTCAGTAGTAGCAATACTTTCATGACCTAATAATTCTTGTAGAGCTCTGATATCAACTTGCCCATATTGGTACATTAAAGTAGCAGCAGTATGTCTTAATTTATGAACAGAATACTTTTTAGTATCAAGACCTGCTGCTTGTAATTGTTTTGTTACTACATTTTCTACAGTTCGATTACTAATTCTAGTTTTTCTTTCACTTAAAAAAAGTGCTTTTTCAGAATATTTAGCATCATGTTTAATTCCTTCTTTTGGACGAACTGCTAAATAATCAGAAATTGCTTTAATACATGCTTTATTTAGGTAAATAGTTCTTTCTTTATTTCCTTTTCCAATAACATTTAATTTATAATCTTCAAAACTAATATCTCTAATATTAATGCCAACTAATTCAGAAAGACGCATGCCACAATTTAGAAAAAGTGTAATAATCGCATAATCCCTTTCTGAATTGCGATTATCTTCATTTGAAGTGACATCTAATAACTTTCTACTATCTTCCAAGGATAAATATTTCGGTAATCTTTTATCTAATTTTGGTGTCTCTAAATCTTGAGCTGGATTTATTTCAAGAAGTTTTTCTTTTTTACTTAAATATTTAAAGAAAATTCGAATAGTTGAGATTTTTCTAGCTCTGGTAGTTGCTTTACTATGATAATTGCGGATTAAATAAGCAAGAAAAGCATGAATATCATCTAAAGTGATTTTTTTAATGGTATCAATTGTAATATCATTAATTTCAATGGCTTTTAAATCACATTCACTTGTCATATGAAAGTGCAATTTAATAAATCTTAAAAACATAGTTAAATCGTAGTTATATTCTTTTATGCTATTAGGAGATTTATTTAAAATAGTAGCAGAATAATTTAAAAAAGAATTTAAAAACTCTGGATTTTGTTCTTGTTTTATCATAATTTACTCTTCCTTTATCATTAAAGTTACAATTGAGTGATTAGCTATACAGTAATAGAAATACATATTAATAGTAACATAAATTTAATTATATGTTATCATTTGTTTTATTTAACAATATAATCATAACACTTTTATCGTTATTTTTAAAGGTTGTTACAGAAATATTTTAGAAAATTTATTAAAATAATTTTTTGCCTTTTAGTGTAAGGCTTAATGATATTATACAAAATATCTGAAAAAAAAGAGTTAAATATAAATTTTTGTTATATTATAATTACACATATAAAAATAAATTTATAGTAGGAGGAATAATAGATGGAAATTAAAAGATTACAAAATGAACACAGAAAAATAATTGAAACGATGGGAAGTTTTAGTATATTAGAAAGCTCACGAGATGAAAGTGTGTCTCCATGGAATGCAACTTCAGAATATTTTATGGAAAAAATGGGAGTAAAACGTCGTCAAGTAATT
>CANQZU010000026.1 GCA_947628415.1 uncultured Clostridia bacterium
TACTTGTTCTTGTACTTGGCTTACTTGTTCTTGTAATTGGTATACTTGTTCTTTTGTTTTTCTCATATCTTTTTCTATATTAGTAACTTTTCCTACAATCGGTTTTAAATTTTTCCATAATTCCTCTATTGTCATATTCATTATCTCCTTTCTTTTATGGATTATTTATATTTTTTTATCAATCTAAAATTTAATGAAATAAATAAGCATAGATATAAAACTTAATGAACTAAAAATATAAATTGGAAGTAAATTTTTATCTATATAAAAACATAGATAAATTATGTTTGTATTTTAACACAACTATCTATGCTTTTCAAGTATTTTTTTACATTTTATCTGGCATTTGGATGCCAAGGAGTTTAGCTCCTGTTTCTAAAGTCTTACCTACACCATAAGTTAAATAAACTCTGGCATCTTGTATTTGTTTATCTTCTCCAATAATTTTATTTTCATTATAAAATGTGCTAAAAGCTTTTGCTAAATCAATTAAATATCTAGCTAAAATGGATGGTTCTTCTTTTTGAGTTACTTGTACTAAAATATCTTCAAAAGAATAAATTAATTTAAAAATAGCTTGAGAAGTTTCATCTAGTAATGTTTCTATTTTTATTTCTTCTACTTTTGGCACATATCCTACTTTTTCTAATATACTTTTTGTTCTTACGTAAGTATATTGAATATATGGTCCGGGTTTCTCCTTGAAAATTTAGTACTTGATCCCAATCAAAAACTTGATCTTTTATAATGGTATTAGCTAAATTATTAAAAATTACTGCTCCAATTCCAATTTTTTTAGCTTCTTCTTCTTGATTTGTCATATCTGGATTTTTTTCTTGTATAACTTTTTCTACTCGATGAATAGCTTCTGTTAATAAATCCTCTATTTTTATAACATTTCCTTCTCTTGTAGACATTTTTCCGGTACTTAAACGTGTCATACCAAATTGTACATGTCTTAAGCCTTTTTTACATTTTTCTGGTATATCTAAGTATTTAGCAACTTCAAATAATTGTTTAAAATGTAGAGCTTGTTCATAAGCTACAACATACAAGCATTTATCAAAATCGTAAGTTTGAGCACGATAACGAATAGCTGCTAAATCTCTTGTTACATAAATACTAGATCCATTTGATTTTTGAATAATACAAGCTCCTAGACCTTGTTCTTCTAAATCTACTATTTTAGCTCCTTCAGATTCTTTTAGGACATTTGCTTTTTCTAATAATTCATATATTTTATCCATTTTATCAATATAAAAAGCTTCTCCGATGACAGAATCAAACTTAATTCCTAACATATCATAGATTCTTTGAAACTCTTTCAAGCTTAATGCTTTAAATCTTTTCCATAAATCTACACAATATGGGTCATTTTGTTCTAACAAGCGAAAATTTTCTCTACAAGCTTCTAATACAGTCTCATCTTCTTTGCAAAGTTCATTAATTCTCACATAGATTTTCACTAATTCTTCAATTGGATTTTCTTCTAAATTATATTCTGCTCCCCATCTTTTATAACCTTCAATTAGTTTTCCAAATTGTGTTCCATAATCTCCTAAATGATTAATTCCAATTGTATTATATCCTAAATATTTATAAATACGGTAAAGCGCTGCTCCAATGACCGTTGTTCTTAAATGTCCTATATGAAATGGTTTTGCAATATTAGGAGAAGAATATTCAACTAATACAGTTTTTCCTTTTCCAATGTTGCTTTTTCCATATTCAGCTTTTTGAATTTCTTGTAATACTTCTTTTGTTAAACATTCTTTCTGAATATAAAAATTTAAATATCCACTTATTACTTCTATTTTCTCTATTATGCCATTATCAATTTCTATCTTTTCTTTTATTTCACTTGCAATTTGCATAGGCGCTTTTTTTAGTTCTTTGGCAAGACGAAAACATGGAAATGCATAATCTCCATTTTTTACATCTTTTGGTGTCTCAATATAACTTTCTAATTCTTTTTCATCTAAATTAGTTACTTTTGCAATTTGTTTTGCTATTTCTTGTTTGAAATTTATCATTATTTTCTCCTCTTATCTATTTTTTATTTATCCGTTTATTTTCATTGCTTTCTATTATATTATTGGTTCTTCGAAAAGTCAATATTTTCCTTTCTTCTTAATAGTAACTTATTCTTTTAACTAATAATGGACATGATGTTTTAAAAATCGCAAATGGCAGATCACATCAAAAAATATAAAATGCTCTGGACTTGATGTTGCAAATTGCAGCTTCAAGTCCAGAGCTTGTTACTTTGATCATAGAAATTTTAAAACATATTCATAAGCAAGTCAATCCAACTCTCTCTCTTTCTTATTAACTTGGAGCTAGAGTCTTCATACAACATTACCTCTGCCGGTCTTTCCCTTCCTGTATAATTTGAAGCCATGCTGAAGCCGTATGCGCCGCTGTTATATACGATAACAGCATCTCCTACTTCAGGAAGTGTAACGGAACGATTCTTTGCCAGAATATCTCCGCTTTCGCATATGTTGCCACAGAAGTTGGCAATTACAGGTTCTCCTGCTTCTTCGCTTTGATGAATGACTTCTACCTCATGATAAGAATCATACATCGAAGGGCGAACCAGCTGATTCATACCGATATCTGTTCCAATCCAATAGGTATCGTTCTCATGCTTGACAGCCGTAACATGTCCCAAAAGTAAACCGGATTCACAAGGGATATACCGTCCCGGCTCAAATTTGAATTCTCTTACCAGCGGATAACTGCTGGCAAAACGGTTCAATGCAGGAAGAAGTTTTTCTGCTACATAATCCAAATTCAACGGTTTTTCCTCCGGACGATAAGGTACTCCAAATCCGCCTCCGAGATCCACGATTTCCACTTCTTTGAAATATTTTCCGACTATTGCAAGTCCGGCCTCAACACCAGTAATGTAATCAAAAACTTTATCATTCAAAAACAAGCTGCCTAAATGCTGATGAGTGCCTTTTATATGGAGATCATATTTCTCGGCTGTTTCCAAGAGAAGTGGTATATTCTCCTCTGAAATACCGAACTTCGTCTTTTTGCCTGACGTAATCACTTTGGTCGAATGACCAACACCCATTGTGCCAGGATTTATTCGTACCATGATATGGGTTCCAGGAAACATCTTTCCCCAGGTTTCCACTTGAGAAATGGAGTCCAAACATATCATAACTCCTTCTTGATGAACCATCTTCATCTCGTCAGCTGATATGTTGTTGCAGACATACAACATTCTATCGGCTGTAAAACCGCTCCGTTTATCCAGTTCCAATTCAACAGGCGACATGCAGTCAACGTTTAACCCTGCTTCCTTAACAGCAGATAAAATAGCAATATTGCTATTTGCTTTGGTTGAGTAATGCATGTTTACAACGATTCCTTTGGACAAGCCTTTTTCCAACTTGTTGGCAAAGCCCTTCATCTGCTGACATCTTTCCTTTAATACAGGATATCGATAGACATACAGCGGACTACCATATTGCTCCAAAAGCTTAAATACTGTCGTTATCAATTTGAGTTCCTCCTTTATAAGCTATGATTTACGAGTGACTAGCTACTTTCTATAAATTTCTATCCTCCTTTTTACATTATTTACAAACAATGTGCTCATGCAAAAGTAACTGTTATAATTATACACCATTTTACATAAAATGTAAAGTTTTGCTCTATTCTTTATTATCGATTATATAGCAATTTAAAATGAGGCAATTAGATTTAGGAAAGGAGTACATTCCTTTGAAATGTACTCCTGATTAAAATAGTTTATTTATTTTTAATATAATTCCAAGAATCTCGACACATATCCTCTAATGTTTTGGTTGCTTCCCATCCTAATTCTTTTTTTGCTTTTCCGAGGATCTGCATAACAAGTAGCAATATCTCCTGGTCTTCTTGGTGCAATTTTGTAAGCAACCTTTTGCCCTGTTGCTTTTTCAAATGCTTTTACCATGTCTAACACACTATAACCAGTTCCAGTTCCTAAATTATAAATATATAATCCTTTTTGTTCTTGATTAATTTTATCCAATGCTTTTAAATGTCCTTTAGCTAAATCAACTACATGAATATAATCCCTTACACCTGTTCCATCTTTTGTATCATAATCATTTCCAAATACAGATAATTCTTTTAGTGTACCATTAGCTACACGAACAATATAAGGCATTAAATTATTTGGAATTCCTTGTGGCTCTTCTCCAATTAGTCCACTTTCGTGAGCTCCTACTGGATTAAAATATCTTAAAATACAAATATCCCATGTAGGGTCAGAAGCATAACAATCCTTTAAAATTTGCTCAATGAAAAGTTTTGTTGTTCCATAAGGGTTGGTTGTTCCTCCTGTTTTACATTCTTCTGTTATAGGAATTCTTTCTGGTTCTCCATAGACAGTTGCAGAAGAACTAAAAATAAATTTCTTACAACCATATTTTCTCATGGTGTCTAATAACACTAAAGCACCAGAGACATTATTTGTGTAATATTCGATTGGTTTTTGTACCGATTCTCCAACTGCTTTATATCCTGCAAAATTAATAACAGCATCTATTTTGTTTTCTTGGAATACCTTTTCTAATTTTGCTTTATCTTGATAATCCATTTCATAAAATTTAAAATCTCTATTAGTTATTTTTTTAATTGCTTTTAATACTTTTGGATTACTATTAGAAAAATCGTCTATAATTACAATTTCTTTTCCTTCTTTTAATAATTCAATTGCCGTATGGCTTCCAATATATCCTGCTCCTCCTGGTAATAATATTGCCATTTTTATTTCCACCTTTCTTTTTTATGCTACCTAATTAGGTTAATTTCCATTCCTTGTTTTGTATCTTTTATTTCATAACCTTTTTCTAAAATCAAATCTCTTAATTCATCTGATTTTGCCCAATTCTTTGCTTGTCTTGCTTGTTTTCTTTGTTCAACTAAATCTAAAATCTCTTGTGGGATCTCTTGTTCCTTTTGAGAAATTGGTTCTTCTATTTTTAAACCTAGTACTGTATCAAATTTTTGTAATAATTGTGCTAGTTTTGGAGATTTTTTTTCATACTTAACTGCTTCCCATACAACTCCCATTGCAAGTGGCATATTTAAATCATCATTAATAGCTTGATGAAATCTTTTTTCTAAATCAGAAATTACTTGGTCGTCTACCTCTTCTTTTCCTTTTAAATGCATTTGATATGCATTTTTTAATCTATCTAAAGATTTTGAAGTTGCCTCTATTGCTTCCCATGTGAAATTTAATTTATTTCTATAATGACTAGAAAAACTAAATAATCGATATACTAATGGATCATATCCTTTATTTGTAATATCTTTCATTAAATACACATTTCCTAAACTTTTTGACATCTTTTTGCCATCAATTAATAAGTATTCACCATGTAACCAAAATCTAGCTGGAATTTTACCACATTTTCCTTTGCTTTGTGCTATTTCATTTTCATGATGAGTTGGAACTAAATCAATTCCTCCTGTGTGGATATCAAATTGTTCTCCTAAATACATTTCTCCCATGCTAGAACATTCAATATGCCATCCTGGATAACTTGGACCAAATTCGCTATCCCACTTCATTAAATGATTTTTTGGTGCTTTAATCCATAAAGCAAAATCATAAGGACTTTTCTTTTCTGGATCTACTTCAACTCTTGCTCCTGCTTTTTGCTCTTCTAAATTTAGATTTGATAAAACAGGATAATGGTCTAATTTTGATATATCAAAATAAACAGCAGTTGAAGTTTCATAAGCATAACCATTTTTAATTAAAGCTCTTACATATTGTAACATTTGTGGAATATGATCTGTTGCCTTGCAAATAATTTCAGGTGTTTCAATATTTAAAGATTTTAAATCTTCAAAAAATAATTTGGTATAAAATTCAGCAATTTCCATAGGTGATTTATGTTCTTCTCTAGCTGATTTTAACATTTTATCTTCGCCTTCATCGCCATCAGAAACTAAGTGACCTACATCTGTTATATTCATTGCATGTTTTAATTTATATCCATTATAACGTAAAACTCTTCTTAATACGTCTTGAAATAAATTGGTTCTCATATTTCCAATAGTTGCTTCTTTGTATACAGTTGGTCCACAAGAATAGATTCTTACTTCTTTTTTGTCAATTGGTTGAAATCGTTCTTTTTTTCTAGTTAACGTATTATAAAAATATATATCCAAATTTTTTACGTCCTTTCCTAATTTATTATGATTAATATGAGATGTGAAATAAAAAACTTTCACATCTCACTTTTTATTCTTCATCTGTTTTTGTATTATCGTCATTTGTATTGGTATTAGTATTATTAGTACTATTATTTGTTGCATTATTGGTTGAGTTGCTCGTGTTTGTCTTATTATTTGCCGTATTATTATTAGTTGTATTATTGGTTGTATTTGTATTTGGTTTTGGTTCTTCTTTTGGTTTGGTATGAATTGTACAAGTTTCTTCTATTTTACCATTTCCTGATGTATTTGAACCAGATACTGCTTTCCACAAGTTTAATCTTTCTTTTGGTAGTACTCCTCCATAAGTGTTTACTTTGGTTGGCACATATTGTGAACAATATGGTGTTGCTACTTTATTAGATTCTGTACAAATTGTTTGTGAGCCATGTCCTTCGCATTTACCTGGTAAATTATCTGCTGTAAATATTTCTTTATAAGTATTGGCACATCCTGATACAGCTAATCCACCTGTTGTTCTACATACAGTTTGTTCTACAATTCCACTTGGTCTAGCAAAAGAAGCACTTGGTAATCCTTTATGAATAGCGGTCATAACCGTATCCCAAATTTGTCCAGCTGGATTTGTTCCAAAACCATATACCTCTTCTGGAGTATCATAACCGAACCAACAAGCTGCTGTATAATATGGCGTAAATCCACATAGCCATCTATCTTTACTATCATCTGTTGTACCAGTTTTAGCAGCTACTGTCATTCCAGATATTGAGCAATAGGTTGCAGTTCCTTTTTTTACTGGTTCTTGCAAAATAGATTGTACAATATAGGCATTTTGTTCTGATATAACTCTTCTTTTTTCTTGATTTGGTGTTAAAACTGTATTTCCATTTGAATCTACCACTTTTGAATAAAAAGTTGGTTCAATATATTCTCCATTATTAGCAATAGCACTATAAGCTGCTGCCATTTCTAATGGACTAATTCCATCTGAAATTCCTCCGATAGCAAGTGATAATACTTCGTCATTCTTTTTAACATCTTCACCTGTTTTATATAAACTAGTCACACCAAAGTTTCTCAAATAATCAATTGATTTTCCTGGTGTTAATTCTCTCATAATTTTTACTTCTGGTACATTTTGTGAATAAGCAATAATATCACGAATATTAATTTGTCCTCTATACTTACCGCCATCGTTCCTTGGTCTATAATTACCAAATTCTGTTAGCACATCATTATACATAGTAGATGCTGTAATAACTTTTTCTTGTAAAGCTGGTGAAATAACAGCAATTGGTTTAATTGATGATCCAGGTTGTCTTTTACTTTGTGTTGCTCTGTTTAAATTAGCTCCTGTTTTTTCTCCTAATCCTCCTGAAACTCCTAATACATTTCCAGTTTTATGATCTATTATAACAATAGCAGATTGTGTATGATCATTCAATAATTTACCTGTTTGTTTATCCTTTGCTCTTCCTGCTTTTATGTATTTTGTTTTTAATGTTTCTTCTTCTATTTGTTTTTGAATATTAGCATTTACTGTTGAATAAATAGTAAGTCCACTACTATAAATATAGTTTTTAGCAATTTCTCTAGAAATATTTTTTTCTTCCATTACTTGCTTAATTAATTGTTCTATAACGGCATCTGTATGATACGAATATCCAGAAGAAGCTGCTGTTGCTCCTTTTTGGAATGGTAATCCTGCTTCTACTTTAGCTACTGCTGTTTCATAGTCTGTTTGATTTTCAATAAATCCAAGTTCCTTCATTTTAGCTAAAACGGTTTTTGTTTTACTCTTTATTTTTTCTGTATTATCTGTTTCAGTATCAAATGGATTATAAGAATGTGGTGCATTATTGATTCCTGCCATGAAAGCACATTCAGCTAAATCTAAATCTTTAGCAGTTTTGTTGAAATAATATTCTGCCCCTAATTCTACTCCATGAAGATTTCCTTCTCCTCCTACAAATAATATGTTTAAATATAATTCTAGAATTTGATCTTTGGATATCATTCTTTCTACTTGATAAGCTTTAGCCCATTCTTTTACTTTTCTGAAAATACCAGCAAACCCAGATACTTCATCATCTTTTGTGATATTTTTTACTAATTGCTGTGTAATTGTACTTCCTCCGTAAGAACTTTTTCCAAATACTGTATTTATAATAGCACCAGCTGTTCTTTTAATGTCTACACCGCTATGTTGGTAAAATCTTTCGTCTTCTATAGCTACATAAGCTTTTGGTAAATAATCTGCCATATCTTCTAATGTGATGATTTTTCTTTTTTCATCTCCACTTAAATGTGCAATTTCTGCTCCATTTGCATCCACTACAACAGAATTAGATGCCCCGATTTTCAATTCTTCTTTTGTTATTTCAAAATCATCACCAAATAAACCAAAGAATACTCCTGCTATAATTCCTGCTCCAATAACACATGCTAATAAAAATAAAATAAGTAATATTTTAACTATTAGAATGAATTTAGGATGTCTTTTAGAAAATTTATTCTTTTTTGATTTTTTTACTTCTGGTCTTTTACCTTCTGATTCTGTTTGTACTCTTCTTTTCTTTTTAACTTTTTTTGTTGGTACTTTATATGGTTTTGTTTTTTCTCTATCACTACTACTATGTTTGTTTGTTCTTTTCTTACTTGGCATTTTATTACCTCCTCGTCAATCTTCAATTTTTGACAAATACATTATATTATATTTTTTTTAAAAAGAAAAGCTTTTCTATGAATTTTTAAGAATTTATAAAATCATTATTTATTCCCACTAATTTTGTAACTTCTACTTGATCTTTTTGAAGTTGTTTCATTAAATCTGAATAAGATTGTTTTTGATTAATTTGTGCTTCATAGATTTCACAATTTTTATAATGGGGATCATTTTCATATTCAAACTCCTCTGTTTTTTTAAAACTAATATCATAATCATTAAGATTTATGCCGTTAAATCTTTTTTTCACAATTTTAATAGGATATTTTATATTTAGAATAATGGCTTTTTCATAAATATGATATTGATTAATTAATTCAGTTGGAAAGTCTATGTTTAAAATAATCTCTGATTTTGCTAAACCTTTCCTTTTATTATTTCCTATTGTTATCATAATGCCATCTTCTTCAAATATTTGTTTTTCTATTTTTCGGAATTTTTCAATATGATTTGTTACAATATTCACCATTTTATATTCTTTAGCAATTTGCTTGATGATTGGAAGTGTATAATTTCCTAAATCATTTACTAAAATAGAAATTCCGCGTTTCTGCTTTTTTCTTTCCTTTTTTTTCTAAAATTTTTTCTAAAATAGGGCATGTTAACACTTCCATGAGCCATTTCCCTTGGCTAATTTGAAAAGAATAAGTATGTAAAAAATTCACATATTCTTTTTGTTCTTTTATCTTTTCACTAATTACAATTCTTTTACTTGCTGTTTTATCTAAAATTTTTTTGGTTTTTTGTGCTAATTTTTTTGCATTTTTACTAGATAATGTTTTTTCTCCCGTTATTGGTAAGATAATTTGATTTTCTTTTAAACAAATAATGTTGGCTATTCTAAATATCCAATTAGGCTTGTCAGTTTCTTGAATAACATACAAAAAAATCACTCTCCTCTTCTTTTTATTAGAATATATGAAAGTGATTTTAAGAATATACTTTATAAAATAATATCTCTTTTCAATAATTGGTTTTTAACTGTACCTATTCCTATAAATTTTGTGTCTTGATAAATTCGATAAATCCCATCTTCTAGACTTTTGGTTAATTCTACCCCATTTAAAAATAATGTTAGTTTTTTAGTTTCTAACTCAATTGTTGCTTTATCTTGAAACAAATCTTCTATTGTAATAAAATGTTTTTGCATTTCATTAGGATTTTCTTCTAATTCTTTTAAACAAATACTATCTTCTAATTTAAAATTTCCCACCTGTAATCTTTTTAGAAAAGACATATAACCGACTGTTCCAAGTGCTTTTGCAATGTCTTCGCATAAACTTCTAATATATGTTCCTTTTGAACAATGAACAAAAAATTTAATTTGTTTATTTTCTTCATTTATTTTTAATAGTTCTATTTGATAGATTTTAATTTTTCTTTTTGGTATTTGTATACTTTCTCCGTTTCGTGCATATTCGTATAGCTTTTTACCTTTTATTTTAATAGCTGAATATATAGGGGGTAACTGTTCTTGTTCTCCTAAAAAGCTTTTTAACACTGCATGAATTCTTTCTTCTTTCCAAATTTTTAGTGGTACCTCTTTTTGTTCTAAAATATCTCCTTCTTGGTCAGCTGTTGTTGTTTTTGTTCCTAATGTTAATTGTACTTCATATTTTTTGTCATGATTAATTAAATATTTTGAACATCGTGTTGCTTTTCCTATTAATAATGGCAACACGCCTGTTGCCATTGGATCTAAAGTTCCAGTATGTCCTACCTTTTCCCCTGTTATTTTTTTTACTTTTTGTACAATATCATGTGAAGTGAAATTTTGTGGTTTATTAATAATTATTATTCCATCCATTTTTTTATTTCTTTCATTAATTTTTCTTTTACTTCTTCTATACTACCTTGTATTAATGCACCAGCAGCTCTTGGATGTCCACCGCCTCCAAATAATAAGCAAATATCTGATACATTAATATCATCTTCGGAACGTAAAGATACTTTATAGGCATTTTCTTTATCTTTTTGCCTAATAAAAATAGATACTTTTACTCCTTCAATATCTTTTCCAATATTTACTAATCCTTCATGATCTCCTGGTTCTGCTTTAACATCTAGTTCATCTTGAGTTGTAATATAAGTAAAAGAAACTTTTCCATCCTCTAATAGTTCCATTCTATCTATAACTCTTTTTGTTAATTCAAAATTAGCTTTTGATTTTGTTCCGCATCGTTCTTTTATAAATATCTGGAATATCTACTCCTAAACGAATTAATTCTGCTGTATATTCAAATGTATCAGGAGTAATTCCCATGTAGCGAAATCCACCTGTGTCTGTAATAATTCCTGTCATAATACATGTTCCAATTTCTTTTGTAATCTCAATTTTGAAATATTCTGACATTCCTACTAGAATTTCACAACAGGCAGGAGAAACTGGATTAACATAATTTAAATCTCCATACATATTATTACTTCCATGATGATCAATAACAATTGTTCTTTTCGCATTTTCAAAATATTCGTTTTGAGCTAGTCTCTTTAAATTAGCACAATCCATTGATATTGCTAAATCATATTTTTTAATTTCAGAATCCTTTTTTATTTCATTTGCTTTTGGTAAAAATTGATACATTCTAGAATATTCTGGAATAATTACATCTGATTGTTTTCCTAATTGTTCTAGCATAAGTTTTATAGCTAAACTACTTCCTATAGCATCTCCATCTGGTGTTTCATGTGTTAAAATAACAATGGTTTTTGCTTTTTTTATTTCTTTTAAAATTTCATCTAACGTCATATTTTACTCCTCTTTTTTTGGCATGATTTGCTTTAAAATTGTATCTATTTTGGCTCCATATTCTAAAGAATCATCTAATTCAAAGATTAATTCTGGAGTGTTTCTTAAGTTTACTCTTTTTGCTAATTCACTTCGAATGAATCCAGATGATTTTTTTAACCCTGCTAATGTTTCTTTATTGCTTTTGGCATTTAAAATGCTAACATATACTCTGGCATATTTTAAATCACTGGTTACTTTTACTTTAGTGATACTAATTAAGCCTGTAATATTTGGATTTTTAAGCTCATATCCTACAATTTGGCTAAGCTCTTTTTTATATTCTTCTTCAATACGACCTAATCTAGTTTGATTATCTGCCATATGCTTCCTCCTAATTATCTTTTTATTTCTTCCATAACATATACTTCAATTATGTCTCCTTCTTTAATGTCGTTATAGTTTTCTATTTGCATTCCACATTCAAATCCTTTTCCTACTTCTTTTACTTCGTCTTTAAATCTTTTTAAAGTTGCTAGGTGTCCGTCATGAATAACAACATTTTCACGAATAACTCTTACTCCTGCATTTCTTTCTACTTTTCCAGAAATTACATATCCACCAGCAATAGTTCCTACATTTGATATTTTAAAGGTTTGTCTTACTTCTACATTTCCAATAACTTTTTCTTCAAATTCAGGGTCTAACATTCCCTTCATGGCAGCTTCTACATCTTCAATAGCTTGGTAAATAATAGAGTATTGCTTTATCTCTATTTCATCTTTTTCTGCCATTTCTTTAGCCATGTGATCTGGTCTTACATTAAAAGCAATGATAATGGCATTAGATACTTTTGCCAATGTTACATCAGATTGATTAACTGCTCCTACAGCTGAATGGATTACTTTTACTCTTACTTCTTCATTTGCTAATTTTTCTAAAGATTGTTTTACTGCTTCTACTGAACCTTGTACATCTGCTTTAACAATTAAATTTAATACTTTTAGTTTTCCTTCTTCCATTTGACTAAATAAATTATCTAGTGTGACTTTTGTATTGCTATTAATAGCTTTTTCTCTTTCTTGACGTTTTCTTCTTTCAATTAGATGTTTTGCCATCTTTTCATTTTTTACTTCATAGAATGTGTCTCCTGCAGATGGCACTTCTGTTAGTCCCATGATTTCTACTGGTGTGGAAGGTTTTGCTTGTTTAACACTCTTTCCTTTATCATCTTTCATTGCTCTAATTCTACCAATAGAAGATCCTACAACAATTGTATCTCCTACATCTAATGTTCCTCTTTGTACTAACATAGTAGCAATAGCACCTTTTGCTTTATCTAATCTTGCTTCAATAACAGTTCCTTTTGCTTGTTTATTTGGATTGGCTTTTAGTTCTAACACATCTGCTTGCAATAATACCATTTCTAATAATTGATCAATGTTTTCATTTTTCTTAGCAGAAATTGGTACATAAATAGTATCTCCACCCCATTCTTCTGGAACTAATTCATAAGCCATTAATTCTTGTTTTACCTTTTCAATATTGGCATCTGGTAAATCAATTTTATTAATTGCTACAATAATTGGAATTCCTGCTGATTTAGCATGGTTAATAGCCTCTATAGTTTGTGGTTTAACACCATCATTAGCTGCTACTACTAAAATAGCAATATCTGTAATTTGAGCTCCTCTCGCACGCATTGCTGTAAAAGCTTCATGTCCTGGTGTATCTAAAAAGGTAATTTCTCTGTTATTTACTTTTACTTTGTAAGCACCAATTGCTTGGGTAATTCCTCCCGCTTCTCCTTCTATTACATTAGTCTTTCTAACCGCATCTAATAAAGATGTTTTTCCATGGTCTACATGACCCATAACAACTATAACTGGTGGTCTTGTTTCTAATTCTTCTTCTCTATCTTCTGAATCATCAAACAAGATATCTTCTTCTGTCACTGTTTCTTTTTTTATTGCATTAATTCCAAATTCTTGCGCAATTAAATATGCTGTGTCAAAATCTACCTCATGATTCATGCTTGCCATAATTCCATAACCAAGTAATTTTTTTATTACTTCTGCTGTTGTTTTTTTCATTTCAGCAGCAAAATCTTTTACAGTAATGCTCTCTGGAATTTCAATTTCAGTTAATTGGAAGATTTTTTGTTTAGTTCTTTCTTCTTGACTTTTATTATTTCTCTTTTTTCCTCTTCTTCCACGTTCAGTTGTTAAATCGTAATAATCTAACATACCACCATCTTGTTCATCAAACATATTGGATAAACGGTTGGCTTGTTTTAATGTTTTTAATTTTCCCTCATCGAAATCATTTTCTGATAAGTTTCTTCTTGTTTTAGTTTTTTTAGTTGTTCTATTTTCATCAAATCGATTGTTTTTTTGTTTATCTAGTCCTCTATTATATTCTCTTACTGATTCTTTTTCAATTGTTTCTACTGCCATGATATTTTTAATATTTTTTTCGATTCCTTTTTCATCCAATGGTCTTTTTCCAAATCGTTCCTGATTTTGACGATTATTATTAAATCTGTTGGCATTATTCGTATTATTATTTCTATTAAAGTTATTATTTTTTGAATAATTTCCAGAATAATTATTATTTGCATTTTTATTTCGATTATGATAATCATTGTTTTGGTTTTCTTTATTAGAATGAATTCCTTTTTCAGTAGTGTGTATTCTAGTTCTTGTTTCAGGTATTGCTTTTGGTGTTGGTGTTATTTCTTCTTTTACTTGAGTCTTTCTAGTTTCTACTTTTTTTTCTACATTTTCTGTTTGTGGTTGTTCAGGTTGTTTTACTTCCTCTTTCTTAAGACCAAATAACTCACTAACTGTCATTGGCTTATTTGGTTTATTACGATAAACAATATTATAGTCTTTATTTTGCTTTCTCTCAATAAATCCAACATTATTTTTCTTTTCTTCTTTTTTAATTACTTCTTTTTTCTTTTCTGGTTCTTCTTCTGCTGTAATAATAACTTCTCTTCTAATAATTACTGGTGCTTTTTCTTGTTTTTTGTTCTCTTTTTCTTTTTTTACTTCATTTGTTTTCTTCTTCTCGCCTTTTTTTGTCAATTCTTTCTCTATCTTTTGAGCTTCTTCTTCCTCTATTCCACTTAAATGACTTTTGGCATCAATGTTTAATTTTTTGGCAACGTCCAATACTTCTTTGCTACTTAAACCTAATTTTTTTGCTATTTCATGTATTTTTATTTTACCCAATACTTTCACCCCCATGATTGATTTTTTGTATTTCTTTTGCTAGATTACTATCCATAATACCAATGATTGCTTTATTTGATTTTCCGAATGGCTTTACTAATGGTTTCTATTTTCTCATCTATCATAACAAACACATTATATTCTCCACATAAATTTAAAAATTTCTCTTTTGTTCTTGCTGATGCATCACCGTGCAATAACAACAGCAAATATTTTTTTCTTTTTTATTTGCTCTTCAACACTATCTGCTCCGTAAGAAATTTTTCCTGCTTTGGCTCCTAGTCCAATTAATCCTAATATTTTTTTATTGTTGCTCAAAAATGACACCTCTTAAATTTTCATAAATTTCTTCTGATATTTTGGTATTTAATATGTTTTCTAGTCTTTTTGATTTGATGACTTTTTCTAAACATTGTTTATTTTTACATATATAGGCTCCTCTGCCTTCTTGTTTTCCAGTTATATCGATACAAATTTCGTTTTCTTTATTTTTAACAATTCTTATTAAATCTTTTTTATCTTTTTTTGTATTACATCCCATACATGTCCTTTGTGGCTGACTTTTCACAGTTTTGTCCCCCTTTTATTGTATGTTTTGATTTAGGTTTTATTCGATAGAAAGCCTATTATTCTTGTTTTTCCATTAACATTTCTCTAAATTGTGTTTCCGATTTAATATCAATTTTCCAATTTGTTAATCTTGCTGCTAATCTTGCATTTTGTCCTGATTTTCCAATAGCTAATGATAATTGATCATCTGGTACGATAACTTGTGCAAATTTTTCTTCTTCTTTAATATCTACTGCTAAAATCTGTGCTGGAAGTAAACTAGAAGCTATATAAATAGATGGATCTTCGTTCCATTCAATTACGTCAATTTTTTCACCATTTAGCTCATTAATTACATTTTGAATTCTAACTCCTTTTTGTCCTACACAAGATCCAACTGGATCAATGTTAGGATCAGGTGAATATACAGCTACTTTACTTCTATATCCTGGATCTCTTGAAACGCTTTTTATTTCAATAACTCCTTCGTAAATTTCTGGTATTTCAAATTCTAATAACTTTCTTACAAAGTCTGGGTGACTTCTAGATACAATTACTTGAGGTGCTCCTTTACTTCCTTTTTCTACATCTAAAACGTACCCTTTTATTTTATCATTTACATGGTAATGTTCGGTTGGAATTTGTTCTTTTGAAGGCATTACTCCTTCTAATTTTCCTAAATCCATTACTACAATATTGTGATCTGCTTTTTGTACTAATCCAGAAACAATTTCTCCTTTTCTGTCATTAAATTCTGTATAAATAATTTCTCTTTCTGCTTCTCTTAACTTTTGAATAATAACTTGTTTAGCAGTTTGAGCTGCAATTCTTCCAAAATCTCTTGGTACAATTTCTAATTCAACGAAGTCTCCTTCTTTATAATCTGGATTGATTTTTTGTGCTTCCTTGATATTAATTTGCGTATCTTTGTTGTTGGCTCTTTTTACAACTTCTTTTAACGAATATACATGAGTAGCACCTGTTTTTTTATCCATTTGGACTTTAACATTTTCTAATGAATCAAAATTTCTTTTGTATGCTGTTACTAAAGCTGTTTCTATTGATTCTAACAGATACTCTTTTTGAATTCCTTTTTCCTTTTCCAATTCTTCTAATGCTAAAATTAATTCTTTATTGTCAATTGCTTGTTCTTTCATTTTATTAATTCCTCCCTTTTCTACCAATTATAAATGGTTTTTATTTGTGTGATATTTTTGCGTTCAATTTCTTGTCCTTCTTCTAATTTTATCTTTTCCTTATTAAATTCTTGCAGAATTCCTTGGTATTCTTTTTTTTGATTTTCATCTTTTTTAAAAAGTTTTACTTGAATTTCTTTTCCTATGTTTTGTTCTAAATGCTTATCTGTTTTAAGAATTCTTTCAATTCCTGGTGATGAAACTTCTAAAAAGTAAAATTGTTTAATATAATCTGCTTCATCTAACAAATCATTAATTGCATCATTGACTTTTTCGCAATCTTTTAAATCAATTCCTTCTTTTTTGTCAATAAAAATTCTTAAAAAATAATTTTTTCCTTCTTTAGCATATTCTACATCATATAAGTCATATCCTAGTTTTTGAATAATTGGTTTTACTAAATTCTCTACTTTTTCTTCTATACTTGCCAAGAGTTCTTTCCTCCTCTTACTACTACTACTACTTAATCTTCAACAATGAAGAGTGGGATTTGTTCCCACTCTTGCTGTAATTCTATGTTTCTTGTATTATTATACCCAATTTTTGGTAGAAATGCAAGCTTTTTTTAGTTTTTTTCAAAGTTTTCTAATATTTTATTGCTTCTTTACTAGGTTCTGCTTCTCCAATTTTTATATCTCTTACATGATTAATTTTTTCCCAAGTTGTTTCTCTTTTAAATAAGCATTTAAAGTTAATCAATAACCAAGATCCCATAAATAATGGATAACAAACTAACCCTTTTAGCATTGGCTTAATTGGTCTTCTATCTAATAGCATAACAATAATTGCTGTTCCTATTGGTAAGAAAAATGTTGGTATGAAATATCTTGCTATATTAATTAACAATTCTGCCTCTGTCATGCCATTTCCTGCATACATTAAAAAGTTTGTTGCCAATAAAACTAAAGTAATAATAAACATTGGAATACTTCCTACAATGTATAAAAGTCCATCAAAATTCATCATTGTTTTATTTTCTTTTGCAGCAATTGCTAGTTGCTTTGTATATTCTTTTATACATTGAATGTGACCAACAGTCCATCTACTTCTTTGTGACCAACTTTGTTTAAATCCTACTGGTTGTTCATCATAACAAATAGCATCAGTTGCCCATCCTAATCTTTTTCCTTTTATAATTTGTTTTAAAGAAAATTCGATATCTTCTGTTAATGTAATAGTATCCCATCCTTGTGGTTTTATTACATCAAATCTTACCATAAATCCTGTTCCATTTAACAATGGTGATAAACCTAAATTATATCTTGCTAAATGATAAAATCTATGCATTGTCCAATAGAAAATAGCATATCCAGCTGTAATCCAACTATCAGTTGGGTTTTTAATGTCTCTATATCCTTGTACAACATCTTCGCCTTGGCATAATTTTTTGTTCATATTTTTTATAAAGTTTGGATCTACAATGTTATCTGCGTCAAACACAAAAAAAGCATCATAAGGTGCATCTTCTTTAATTTTTTGTTGTAAAAACCAATTTAGAGCATATCCTTTTGTTTTTTGTGTTGTGTTATATCTTTCATAAACAATAGCTCCTGCTTCTTTTGCTACTCTAGCTGTGTTATCTGTACAATTGTCTGCAATTACATAAATATCATATAGTTCTCTTTTATAGTTTTGTTTATTTAAACTTTCTATTAAATTTCCAATAACTGCTTCTTCGTTATGAGCTGGAATAATTGCCATAAATCTATGATCTTTTTTTATTTTTAATGGTTTGTCTTTTATTTTTACTAATGAGCACAAACTTACCATTATTTGATATAACCAAAATATTGTAATTGTCCATACAAGTGCTTCTCTTAGTATATATAAATAATCCATTTTTTTACCTCTCTTTGATTAAATTCTATTTTTATATCTTATTATGCTACCTTTTTTATTATACTATTATTGTTAAAATTATGCAATGTTTTTTCCAAAATTTAATATTTTTTTAAAAATTTATACAAACTATTCAGTTTTCTTGACTTTTTGATTTTCTTTTTATTTTTTATAGTATCAATTCTTATTTTTTTGCATATTTTTGCTATATAACAAATTTATTTAAGGAGGTTTTTATATGCCAAGCCATTATAAAGTTGCTATTGTTGGAGCAAGTGGAGTCGTTGGCAGAACAGTTTTAAAGGTATTAGAAGAAAAATCTTTTTCAAATATCTCTTATACTCTTTTTTCTTCTGCTAAATCAGCTGGCTCTAAAATTCATTTTTTGGAGCAAGATTATATTCTTTGTGAATTAACAGAGCATTCTTTTGATTCTCATTTTGATTACGCTATTTTTTGTGCACGGAGGAAGTGTTTCTGAAAAATACGTACCAATTGCTGTATCTAAAGGTTGTATTGTAATTGATAATAGTAGTGTATTTAGAATGGATCCATTAGTTCCTTTAGTGGTACCAGAAGTAAATCCAGAAGATATTTCTTCTCATCATGGAATTATTGCTAATCCAAATTGTTCTACCATTCAAGCTGTGCTACCTTTGAAAGCCATTGACCAAAAGTATCGTATCAAAAGAATTGTTTATTCTACTTACCAAGCCGTTTCTGGAGCTGGTAGATTTGGCATTCAAGATTTAGAAGAAAAATTAGAAGGAGAAAATTTAAAAAAATTTCCTCATTCCATTTATAATAATTGTATTCCTCACATTGATATTTTTATGGAACATGGTTATACAAAAGAAGAATATAAAATGATTGAAGAAACAAGAAAAATTTTACACCACCCTGATTTACCTATTACGGCAACTGCTGTAAGAGTTCCTGTTGTTAACTGTCATAGTGAATCTATTAATATAGAATTAGCAGAAGAATTTGATATATATGATATTCGTTTACTTTTGGAAAACTTCCCTGGTATCATTGTAGTAGATCATCCTGAAAAAAATTATTACCCTTTAGCTAGTAAAGCAAATGGAAATGATGAAGTTTTTGTTCGGAAGAATTAGAAGAGATTTTAGTGTGGCTAATGGCTTGAACTTATGGGTAGTAGCTGATAATTTGAGAAAAGGTGCTGCTAGCAATAGTGTTCAAATACTAGAAAAAATGATAAATTAATTATATTTTTGTTGAAATTTGCAATTTCTATATTATTTATGTTATAATGAATTAGGAAATACATATGAAAATAAGAGGGATATTAATGAAATCATTGATGAAAGATTTATCAGAAAAAGAAGAGGAATTTCAAGAAATTATAAATGAACTAATTTCTAATAAGACAGTACAGCAAATGAAACAATATAGGCAACATTATGATACAACTTGTTTTGAGCATTGCTATAATGCTGCTTACTATTGTTATTGTATTTGTAAAAAATATCATTTAGATTATCGTTCTGCAACACGAGCTGCGATGCTTCATGATTTATTTTTATATGATTGGAGACAAAGACAAGCAGATAGAAAAGGGCTCCATGCTTTTACTCATGGTAAAACAGCTTGTCAGAATGCTTGCCAACTATTTGATTTAAATGAAAAAGAAAAAGATATTATTATTAAGCATATGTGGCCTGTTACCCTTTCTTTTCCTAAATCTATTGAAGGATTTATTTTAACATTTGTTGATAAATATTGTGCTCTTTCAGAATCTTTTTCTGTTTTTAGTTCTAGATTATGGAAGAAAAGGAACTTTCGATATGCTTATTTATTGGCATGTTTACTAATTATTAGAATATAAAAAAACGCTAACCTTAAGTTATATAATCTTGGTTAGCGTTTTTATTTATTTTCTTCTGCCCATCGTATCATTTTAATATCTTTATATTTTGATAAAACTTCTTTATATTTGTCATATTCCTCTTCCCACAAAGTATCTGGTACACTATCAAAAGCAGTAAAAATTTTTTCAGCTTCTGCTAAATAGATTAATTGCTCTTGTGGAGACATTTTTTCGTATTGTTGTGCAAATCTATATAATTTGTCTAACATTTGATTTGCCTCAATAAAATCCCAAAAATCTTTTACTTTAATTCCAAATAGTTTTATCTGTAATATGGCATAAGCAATTAAAGCAAATATAATAAATAATAATATATATAAGATGGTAAATATAGACATTTTTTACACCTCTTCTAAAGTATACCATATTTACTATTTTTTTGCAACTAAACTTATTTAAAT
>CANQZU010000027.1 GCA_947628415.1 uncultured Clostridia bacterium
CCCGAAATTATTTTACACTATGAAATTTTTCTTTTATATAATTTGTCCTTTGTTTTATTATATGCTTTTGTTTTTGCTTTATTCCAAGTTTTTATTTTCAAAAATAAAATGAATTTTTCACAATATTTTCATAATTTTGTTGTATAAATTTTATTAATATGATATCATAAATTTGTATATAATAAAAATTAAGGAGGAATTATTATGATCGGTTGGATTTTATTAATTATCGCAATTGTTCTTGTTGTTGCTTTTATAGGAATATATAATAGTTTAATACAATCTAGAATAAAAGTTGATAATGCTTGGAGTCAAATTGATGTACAATTACAAAGAAGATTTGATTTAATTCCAAATTTTGTAGAAACCGTAAAAGGATATATGAATCATGAAAAAGAAACTTTTGAAAAAATAGCAGAACTTAGGACTTCTTGGGCAAACACACAAAGTATTTCTGAAAAAGCGGAATTAGATAACCAATTATCTACAGCTTTAAAAACAATTATGGCAGTTTCAGAAAGTTATCCAGATTTAAAGGCTAACCAAAATTTTGCAGACTTATCAGAAGAATTAAGAAATACAGAAAATAAAATTTCTTTTTCTAGACAATTTTATAATGACTCTGTAACAAGCTATAATACAAAATTAGAATTATTTCCATCTAACATCATTGCAAGTATGTTTAATTTTAAATCTCGTGATTTATTTAAAGCAGAAAGTGATGAAGCTAGAAAAAACGTAAAAGTAGACTTTGGATCTAATTCATAAAATGAATTAAAAAAGGTTGAATGTTTTTAACTTTCAACCTTTTTCCAAAATTTAGAAAGGATTTTAAAATGTTTCAAAATATAAGAAAAAATAAAATAGAATCTGGTATTATTGTAACCATTTTTATTATTGTAATTACTTTAATTGTTTATTATATTTGTCATGCTTTAGAATTAGGAACTTTTTCCATTGTGATTGCTCTTATTTTTTCTATTACTTCTGCCTGGGGTTCTTACTATTACAGTGATAAAATTGTTTTATCAATAAATAAAGCCAGACCTGCTACCAAAGAAGAAGATTTAAAACTTGTTAATATTTTAGATGCCTTAATGGTTACTTCTGGTTTACCAGTAAAACCTCGATTATATGTGGTAGAAGATCCTCAACCAAATGCATTTGCCACAGGAAGAAATCCAGAAAATGCTGTTATTTGTGTAACTACCGGACTTTTGGAAAAATTAGAATATTACGAGTTAGAAGGAGTTCTTGCTCATGAATTAAGTCACATTAAAAATTATGACATTCGTCTTAGTTGCATTGTTTCGGTTATGGTTGGATTTATTGTTATGATATCAGATTTATTCTCTCGTATTCTATTTTGGGGTGGATTGGATAATGATAATAGTGATAGTGATAATAAAGGAAATGGTATTTTAATGATAATTGGACTTATTTTCTTGATTTTATCTCCTATTTTTGGTTCTTTAATGCAACTTGCTCTTTCTCGAAAAAGAGAATTTCTAGCAGATGCAACAGCTGTTGAGTTTACTCGTAATCCAGATGGATTAATTTCAGCTCTCCAAAAGTTAGACGCAGATGAAAATCAATTACAAACAGCTAACAGTGCTACTGCAAATATGTATATTGTAAATCCTTTCAAAAAGAATACCAAGGAGGGAAAGAAAAAATCTTCTAGTCTATGGTCTACTCATCCTAGTATTGAAGATAGAATTGAAGCATTAAGGAATATTAAATAAACTATTATAATTTTAATCATTAATATTAATAAAGAAGAGATTATTGTGTGTTGAAATAAATAATCTCTTCTTTTATATATTAAATATTTTTTCTGCATTTTGATAAGTAATTTTAGCAATTTGTTCTATATCCATTTGCTTAACACTAGCTATTTTTTGTGCTATATATTTTACATTACTAGGGTCATTTCTTTTTCCTCGTAATGGTTCTGGAGATAAATAAGGGCTATCAGTTTCGATTAGAATTTTTTCATTTGGTACCATACAGATAATTTCTTCCGCATTTTTAGAATTTTTAAATGTAACTGGTCCTGCAAAAGATATATAAAATTCCAATTTCAAAGCTTCTTTCACCAATTCTCGATTTAAAGGGCAACAATGGAAAACACCCTTTAAAGCAACTTGATTTTCATTTAGTATTTGAATGGTATCCATAACCGCTTCTCTTGTATGAATTACAATTGGTAAATTTAGTTTATTTGCTATTTTTATTTGCTCTTTAAACGCTAATTTTTGTAAGCATTTATTTTCTTTATTCCAATGATAATCTAAACCTATCTCTCCAATTGCAACTACTTTTTTATTATTTTTAGCTATAAACTCAATTTCATTTAGCATAATCCACAATTCTTCTTCTGTTTGTGGAATATCATTTGGTGAAATTCCACAAGTAGCATAAATAAAATCATATTGTTTTGCTAATTCTATTGCTTTTTTAGATGCTTCTAAACTATATCCAGCAGAAATTATCTTTGTGACTCCTGTTTCTTTCATTTTTTGAATAACTTGTTGTCTATCTTGCCCAAATTTTTCGTCATCTAAATGGGCATGACTATCAAATAATTCCATTTAAACCTCCAAAAGTAATGTTACATTGGCTACTGCATATTCTTTACAGTGAGATATGCTCAAATCTATATTTTCGACATTTTCTAAATGAATTCCAATTAAATTAAGCTTTGGTCTTCCTTGTTCATTATTGAGAATCTCAATATCTTTCCATGAAATAGAATATTTATCTTTGATTTGCTCTGAAAATGCTTTAAACGCTGCCTCTTTTGCAGCAAATCGAGCTGCATAGTGTTGATATTTTTGTCCTTTTTTACTTTCACAGTAGGCAATTTCATTTTGTGTAAACACCTTTTCTATAAATGCTTTTCCTGTTTTTTTATTTTCTATGCTATTTTTTATTCTTCCAATTTCGATGATATCGGTTCCACAACAAATCTTCACAAGTTTTCCTCTTTTCTTTTATTGACTCATTAAGGCTATGTAATTCAATATATTAAATATCAAAGATATTATCAATATAATAGTAATTACAATAATTGATGCTTTATTTTTTTCTATGTTAAATTCTTTATATAAAATATCATATTTACTTTTAATCAATAAATATAGTTGGTCTATTTCTAACACTTCTTGTAATTTTTGATTTAACAAAGTTCCTGTTTCATCTTGTGTAATTTCTTGTATCCATAAATTTTTAGTAAAAGTAACAAATTTCTTTCTGGCTTCTTTTATTTTTTTATTGTTCTTAAGTTCACATTCTATTTTCTTTAAATATATTTTTTTATAAACATTAAAAAGATATGTATAAAAATACTGATTTTCATATTCTTCTGGAAGTATTGTGTAATTATTCATATCTTTACTAGAAGAAAATAACATCATTCCTAATTTTGTTAAACCAAGTTTAACATATTTCCATTTAGAAAAAGTTTCAATTTTTTCATATTCATAATCTCTACTATTATCTGCTGGTAATATCCTTACATATTTCATAAACTGATATTGAATTTCATCAAAATTTTTATCACTATTCCATGCTTCTTGATCAATACATACATAAGAATAAGTTAAGAATCTTTCTGTGTCTATATCTAACTTATTGGCTTCTACGTTAGATGTTGTAATGGAACGAATTAATTCTTGAAATGTTTCAATATCTGAAAATCTATCTGTTTGAATGTGAATATTATCATAATTTTCCAATTTTGCTAATTCATGATTGATGTCTCTAAATTTATAATTAAAGTTTAAAATATTAGAAAAATCTTGGTATTCTTCTAGATTTGTTTTAATTGCTAAAAAACAAATTCCTGTATTAAAACAAATAATTTCAATTTTTTGTATATCAAAAAATATGCCACTCTTCTGGTTTAATTTTCCTTGAATATCCTTTTCTAATGAATATTCAAAAATATTACATGGGTTTTTAGCAAGGATGGCTACTCTTGTTTCCATAGGTAATTCCTCTAATTTTTTTAATTTGCTATTCCCATAACTAAAGCTAGAAAATAAGAAATCTCTTACTTTTGGTAAAAAATATTGATATAGTTTTAAATCTTTTTCTTTTTGAAAAACTTTTAGACTACACTTTTTATCTGTTAATAATTTTAAAAGATATTTTTGGTATTTTCCATCCTTTATGACAAATGGATGAATAAAATAAGTATATTGATAATTTATCTTTAGTTCCATTTTTATCTCCTTTTATTATAATTGATTATAATAATTCATGTTAAGATCCTTTCCTAAATGCCATCTTCCAATAAAATCAATTTTTAAATAATCTTCTAAATCATATGTTGGTTCTTGTACTACCTTACCTTGATTGTCAATTGAACCCCATTTTCCATCTTTTTTAACTCCACAATATCCATAACTATTTTGCTCTGTTACATCATCATAAATATAATCTACTACTACTTTTCCTTCTTTATTTACAAATCCATATTTTCCGTCTTTTTTGCTTTTGAATAATGTATTTCCTGTTTTAATTTCTGCTATCTTTTTTTCTTCAAATTTAAAGTTATAATATTTTTCTTCTTGTTCTTGTTTAATAGCAATATATCCTTTTTCTTCATCTAAATCTGTTAAAATGCCTGATAAACGAACTGTAAAAGTATTATCTATAATGTCGTTACTGTAATCTTCTTTTTCTGCTATATAGATATCTGCATTCTCATAATAGAAAATAGAAGTATAATTAAAAGCTACTTTACTTTCTTGTTGTTTGTCTATGATACCATATTTTCCATTTTGTTTAACCATAAAAATTCCAGATTTTGCTTCTTTTATGTCTTCATAATTTGGTTGAATAGTAATTTCTCCTGTTAAATTCATAACGCCGTATTTTCCATCTTTTTCAAATATAATTCCGTTTTCTGTGTCTTTTAAAATTTGTTTAATTTCATCAAAGCCTTTACTTAATACTTCTTCCCCGTTTTTTCTTACTAAAATAGGTTGTTTTTGTTGTTTCACTACATAAACATCATTACCATACACCTTGGTAATTTCATCGTATTTGGCTTCTAGAATAACTTGGTTAGAAAAATTAACAATTCCATATTTTCCATTTTCTTCTTTAACAATAAATCCTTCTTTGTTATCTTTTCCTAAAGCACTAACTTCTAAGTATTTAGCATCTATAATCTCTTTTCCTTCTTGATTAACTACTCCTACTTTTCCATCTTTTTGGACTTTTAATGTGTCTTTAATTCCATCGATTGCTACAATATTTTCGTAATTACAAGCTAACAATTCTTTTCCAGTTAAATCTATTAGCCCATATTTTCCATCTTTCTTTACTCTTAATACATTTTCATACCATATATTATTATTTTCATCTTTATTAGTAATTGCTTCTATTTGCTCATATTGCGTAAAAATCTCCTCATTTTTGCTGTTTAGTGCTTTTGTTTTATATTCACCTGTTTCGTAATTGACATCATAAACACACAAAAATACATCATTTTTACTGTTTGGTATAGTTATCATTTCTGCATAAGAAGGAGTAATAATTTCGTTTGCGTTTGAGTCAATAACACCCCATTTATTGTCTTTTAATACTGCTACGTAATCTTTACTTATAATTTTACTTTGTTCTTTATCTTTTTTCAAAATTCCTCTTAAAATAAATATAAACATGATAACAACTAAAATAGCTACTACTACGGCAAGTACCTTTTTCATGTTTAATTGTGGTTCTTCATATCTTCTTCCTCTACCCATTTTTCTTCCTCCTTATGATTTCTTACACTATATCATAAAGTTTCTTGGTTTGCAATAGTTCTTTCTATACCAAAAATTGCCAAAAGGAAGAGATTTTATTCTTCTTTTTGGCAATTTTTTATTCTTTTTCGACAAATTTACATACTACTACTGTCATATCATCTTTTATATTTCCAAAATTATTATCAATAGCTTCATTTAAAATAATATCAGCTATTTTTTTTGTATTGGTTGTTTCCATGTCTTCTAACATGTATTTTAGCCATAATTCTTTATTTTTGTATTCAATATTAGCATCTAATATTCCATCTGAACACATAAGTATGATATCTCCTGGTTCAATATCTTTATCAAAAATTTGCATATGTGTATTTTCTAACATTCCTGTTGGCAATGAATTTGCTTTTATAATTTGAACTTTTCTATTATTTTTTATATAAGTTGGGCAAGCACCACTTTTAATAAATTCTATATTTCCTTGATATAAGTCAATAATAGCAATATCTAATGTTGCAAATATTTCCGAATTTTGATTTAAAATAGAAGTATTAATTAAGTCTAAAGAAATATTTTTGTCAAATCCTGATAATAATAAACTTTCTAGTATTTTTAAAGACTGTGAACTACTTTGTCTAGCTTCTTTGCCTGTTCCCATTCCATCGCTAAGAGCTACTAAATATTTTCCATCTTTTAGTCTTATATTTAAGATACAATCTCCTGAAAGCTCACTTTGACTTTTTGTACTATCTGCCATTCCAATTGTCATCATATATTTATCTTCTGATAAGAAACTAAGTTTCTTTCCTACACTTGCTTCTTCGAAAAATTCGATTTTTTCTTCTAATACTTGAGACATAATTTTTTCTATTATTTTAATTTCATTAGATTCTAATATTTCTTTCAAGTAAATCTCTACAATGTATCTTCCTTCTTTTTTTACGGAAATTCCTTCTGCCTCAATTTCTTTTTGCTTTAATAGTTCTAGTATTTGTTCTTCTTGTTTTTCATATTGAGTTTGATTTTGAATGTCATCTTCTATTTCTTGTGCCATTTTTTGTATAGCTTTTGAAACCCCTTTTAATTGATTTCCCATATTTTTTTGGTTTTCTTCTACTCTTTTTTTCCAAATGAAATTACTTTTAGCTACTTTATAGGAAAGATTAATAATTCTTACCATTTGTAAAATAGTTTCTTCCAAATATGGGCTAATTTCTTCGTCTTCCCATCCAACAATATAACTATTACATTTTGCAAAAATTTCTAAAAGTCCTTGCCTATCAATTTCTTGTTTGTCTAATAAATATTCAAATATGTTATTAATAATTTTTCCATTTACATCAGTAATATCTTCATATAGCATATTGTCTTTATATGGCTCTAAATTATTAAATAATTCTGTTAAAAAGATTTGTTTGTTTTCATTTTTTTGTGTATTAGCATCAAAAGTAGCAGGTTCTATATTACGATAAGTTGTTGCCATTTCTTGAATTGCTTCTGAAACATGATTTAAATTTTCTGCCATTTCTCTGCTTTTATTTAATGCTCTATTAGGGGCTACTGGTAATAGCTTGGATTTTCCCATGAATTCTTCTAAATGAATAGGAAAATTATTTGGAACAGCAAGTAATCCAATAAAAGCAACTAATATTTCTTTAAAATGAATTAACTCTACTGTATAACCATTTGAAACGTATGCTAACAACACATTTCCTAAAGCAAATCCTACTACTACACCGATTTTCCCAAATCGGTTAAATATGCCTGCTAACATTCCTGAAATGGCATAAGCTGCAATCATAATTGGCTCTGAACCAGTAATCACTCCGAAGAGTTACTCCGGATGGTTACACCAGCGGTTGTTCCAACTAAAATTCCATTTTTCCATCCTAATACCATAACAATTAAGATACTTAATATGTTTTTGACGTTAAATCCTAAAATATTCCATTGGCTAAAAGCTCCTATTGCTATAGAAAGTAAGAGACTAGCTCCTATTATTTCTTCAATAGTAAAGGCTCTTTTAGTTGTAAAATCTTGTAATACAATCATAGAGTTAACAAATATTTTATAAAATACTACACCAATAATAGATATAGTAATACCAGATAAAATATCATAAAGTGTAAATCCACTAATAGCTAATTTTACAATTTGTATGATAAAAAGAGAAATCCATACATTTTTTCCTATTTTAATTTTTTCGTTTCGTTCTTGCTCATTATAAATTGGCTTGAAAATAAATAATGTAATTAATAAAACTAAAGCTGTTAAAAGATATCCTAATGCCCCTCCTATTCCATAACATATAGCATTACCTATGAATGATAGGAATACAATGACTAATGCTGGTACAGAAGATGCAAAACAAGCACCTAATAAACTTATACTAAAAATAGAAAATTCTCCTCCTAGTCCTACCATAGATAATAAAAATGATACTAGATAGAGAAGTATATGCTTTTTTGCAAAAACATTGGAAAACATATGAATTCTACTTTCGCTTATATTTTGAAACATCCTTACCACCTCTTAACTTTTTATAGGCTTATTTTACTACTTGTCCTTTGTGGTTTTTGTCTTTTTTAGTCATTCATCTTAAAAAAGTTTTTTACATTTTTTTTTATTTATTTTTTTATTTCTTACTTTATTTTCATTTTATGATTTTTATTTTATTACATAATGTAAAAAAAAGCAATAATAATGATAAAAAAGAAAAAAGAAACGTTTCTATTTTATTAATAGAAAACGTTTCTTCTTATTTTATTTTTTTAAAATGAATTTCTTAATTAAGATAATTCCTGCTAGCATAATTCCTAACGAGCTAATAGCTGTTATGATATATGCAATGTAGTTAGTAGTATCACCTGTTGGTGGCATAATAGTTACACTTTCTGCTTGAGAATCGTCTACCTCATGTTCACTTTCTGCTGGAATATAATTTCCTGGTGTTGTTGTAATTGTAGATCCTCCTGTTTTTGTAATTTGTATAATCTCTGCATCATTTTCTAATGCTACTTCATCTGCATTAGCAATTAATTTATATCCAGTTAATCCTGTGTCTGTCTGTGCTTCTTCATTTGGTTTTAATAATGTTTTTGATAATTCTGTTGAGCAAATTACTTTGTCTGTTTGTGTTAATAATTGTTTCATAGAGTCTTTATTTTCTAATAGTCCTTGTGTTATTAACTCATTCTTTGCATCTCCTTGCCTTAATGTCAATTTGCCTTCTTCATCTAATGGTGTTGATAATGATAAATTATTATCAATATAATCTACTATTGTATCTGCTCTTAATTTTACTTTTTGCCCTTCAACTTCTCCATAACCTTTTCCGTATCGATAAAATTCTTCATTCTGGTAATCTAATTCGCTTATGTTGGTTGTTTTAAATCCATATTTTATTTCTAATGTAGCTCCTTGTATAATTTCATCGTCTACTTCCATTTTAATTTGTCCATCTGCATTTGAAGTTGGAAGATATACGGCATGTTTTACATTATCCTTTAATTTGCGCACTCCATTTTCTTCTATAACTTCTGCATCTATTAATACTGATCCATTTGCTAATGTGATTTTTGCATTTTTGACATATTTATCTAATTGTAAAGTTTGTTTTGGTCTTTCGGCAATACCAAAATCAATATTCATTAAGTGGTTTCTATATCCTTCTTTTTTAACGACATAGCCATTTTCAATTCTAATTTCTCCATTTTTATCTAATTCATATTCTTCTTTTTCACTTCTAGTTGATGGACCATTATATTCTACATTTACTTTAAATGTTGGTGTTGTAGAATCCATTGTTGTGATTAAATTCTGTTTTGTTCCGTCTGATAATTCAATTTGTCCAGTGTATTGTTCAATCACTTTTTTATTGGCGTTTGTCATTTTTTCAGTTTGTTTATCAATTGCTGTTCTTGTAGCATAATTATCTGTTGCATCTGAATATCTAGGATTTAAAGTTTTATACCATTCTTTATCTCCATCTTTTCTAGCTGATTCTGCTTTTGTTATAACAGTTGCCTTATAATCTTGTACTTTATATGTTTTATCTCCCCATGTATAAATAACTTGATACTCGTCTGGTAAAATTCCTCCAATTGTATAAGCTCCGTTTGCATCTGTTAAAATGTTTTCAGCTTTTTTCCAAACTTTGTTATCCATATCATAGTATTCTGCTACATATCCATCAGATGTCATTAGTTTTACTTTTACGTCTTTTATTCCTTTTTCTCCATTATCATAAGTTCCATTTCCTTGCCTTATATTATTCTTTAGCTCTGTATTATCTACAAACACATTTCCAGATATTTTTCTTTCTTCTTGAAGTATTAATTTAATGGTTCCAGCTCTAGAGCTATCGTCTTCTGATTTCATATTGTTCCAATCTTTTAAAATATCTTCAATTGAAATGTTATCTGGTTGTGAGTTTGTATCAATTCCTGCATAAGCTTTTCCATCTTTTAAGGCTGAATAAGAAGTTATTTCTGCTAAGTTATTTAACTCAACTTTTGCGTTTTTATCTACTATATCTATAATGTTCTTTGGTTCTACTTGTACCCTTACATATATGCTACTTGTTGTATTTCCCTCTATTAGTAAGTTATTAGGTTGAATTTTATTTTTCTGTAATTCATACTCTTGTACTTTTTCTACTTTATCTTCTGTTTTTATTTCTGTACCTACTTTGATACTTCCATCATTTTCAATATCTGTTCCTACTTTTATGCTATTTTGTACAAATTTTGTATCATAATAATCAGCAATTTCGTTTACTCTTGTATCTACTGTACTTAAATTATCAATTGCTAATTTATAAGTTACATATACTTTTAATTTTTTATCTTCAGTTCCATTATATTTTATGTCTGATGCATATAATGCTCGATTGTATGGCTCATATTCTACTTGTGGACTGTTAATAGGTAAATCATTATTATTATTATTTTTTTTATTTAATTTTTCAAAATTATAAATGTGTTGGTCTCCATTAATTTCTACTTTTACATTTTGAACTGTTTTTGTTAACATTAAATTTGGTTGTTCTCTTTTTTCAATTCCTAAATTAATATTATCAATTACTGTTATTCCATTTTCTTTTATCCAACCCGAATTATAAGTTGCACCTAATAACATACCATTATTTGCATCTCTTGTGTTTGCTTTAATTATATATTGTTCATCTACTCCGCTTACTGGCATGTTACTATCTTCATTTTCTTTATATCCATAATTGTAATTACTGATACTTTCTGCATATTTTATTTGAGATGTTTGTTGTTGTCCTTTTGTTTGTTCAGTATATTTTAAATCATGTTCATTTGATTTTCCTTTTGTAATAGTTGCATATTCATTGTTAAATGTTGTTCTTGCATTTCCTTCAGATGCTTTGCTTCCATTATCTTTATTAGTATGTGGTGTTACACTTTGATAGCACATTCCATTATATTGAAATTCAATATAGTACGTGGCTAATGCATCAATGTCTACATTTTCAAAAGTATATCTTCCTTTGCTATCTGTTTTTGTTTCATCTATAGGTTTTTGAACCTGCGAAGCTTTTAATTGTACTGTAACTCCTTCTACAAGTTTATCATTTCTATCAAACATTTTTGTATCGTTAGATTCTTTATATAAGCCGTTTTTACTTGTTTCTTTACCTTCTCCTTTTAATTGATCTGCTATATCTTCCCATACATATCCAGATAGATTTATGTATTTTCTTTGGTTTGTAACATTTATTTCCCTGGTTTGATTTGATGCAATGTTAATATTACTATCAATTACTTTTGGTAATTCATTGTCTTTATAATATCCTTCATATGGCATGTATGTTTCTTTTAATTCATACTTTCCTGGCCATAAATTTGATATTTCTATTCTTCCATTGCTGTCTGTGTACAAGGTAACTGGTGACGTTCCATAAGAAGCATTATTATTTGAACCTTTTGTCACATATTGACCAATTATATCTTTTTTATTATTTGATTTTTTTAGATAATCAGATTCTTTCAGTTGAAGAGTAAATCCAACATTAGCTAATGGTTTCCCAGTATTTGCATCTTTTTTGATTATCACAATCTTTCCTTTTTTTATTTCATTTTGAAATGTTACTGTACTATATGTATCTTTAGAAGCTTTAACTTCAACTGTTTGCGATGCTGGATTTGATAAATTATAGTTATCAGGTGCCTTTGTTTCTGTAATCGTATATTTTCCAGGTACCAAATTTTTAATTTTAATTTCTCCTAGCGTTTCAGTCGATGTTGACTTTTTTGGAGTTGTTACTGTTTTTTTATAATTATTGGGTCCTGTTATGCTAAAAGTTGCACCTCCTAATTTTTCTCCCGTATTTTTGTCTTTTTTAATAATTTTTAAATTTCCTACATTCCATAAATTAAAGAAATTTACTGTTGCCGTCTTGTTGGATTGTACCGTTACTGTTTTTGTAGTTGTCTCTATCTTATAGTTCGGTGGTGCCTTTGTTTCTGTAATTGTATAGTTCCCTGGTTCTAGCCCAGTAAGGTAAATACCTTTAGTGCTATCATTAATCGTTACTGTTTTATTATAATTACTAGGCCCCGTTATCGTAAACGTTGCATTCTTTAATAAAGTATTCGTTTCTTTATCTTTCTTATAAATTCGTAAATTACCTTTTTGAACTTTTCTATAGCCATAAATAAGTCTAGTTTGCACATTACTATTATCTTGAATAAGAATACGAACTTGTACATCTTCTTTATGTTTATACTTCACAAAATAGTCTTTATACTGTTTGCTTACATCAAAATCAGCATTACCAGAACTCTCACCCTTCGTGTATTGAATTTCATCTTTCAATTGACTATAGTATGACCAGTATAAAATAGGTAAATCAACACTTCCGAACAGTGCCATACCAATATACATCAGATTTTTTATTTTCATTTTCAACAAAACCAGCCATTCTTTCATAACAAACTTTTCTAACTGCATCTTTATCTTCTTTACCATTTACAAATACTTTACCACCATAAATATCTATAACGCTTACAATTTTTCCATAATCTTCTGTTCCTTCTCCTCTTTGGTTTGCACATGCCCAAACGCCATGATTATTTTCATTTTCAGGAATCCATTTTTCAAAGTACGTATTATATAGTCTACTAGCATATTCATTTGAACCAAGTCCACAGTATTTCCCATAAAAATCAGTATCAAAAAATTTATCATCTCCAGATCTAGCCCACTCATGTAACTGTTTCCCAGTATATGATATTTTTACTGCTGCCTGTACTTTTATACAATTTAATCCTAAAATAGTAACTATAAATAACAAACTAATGAATAGTTTCTTTATTATTTTCATTCTGTTTCCTCCTTTCTCTTAAAGTAATAAATTCCAAAACCTAATAGAGCAAAAAGTACAGTTAAGATTAAGCCCAAAGCAATTTCCATACCACCTGTTCCAATAGAAATAATAACTTCTGCTTTACCAATGTCATCTTCTTGATCTGCATTATTTCCTGGGATAGAGTCTTTGTCTGCAACATTTAAGTTGTTGCTTGCTTTTTGTATTTCTGCTTTATTAATTACACTTCCCACATTGTCTCCATTCATAGTTTTAATAACAGTTAAACTTATATTTTTACTTTCTCCTGGATTTAACATAGTATTGGTTAAACTTGTATTGTGTAAGCTTCCATCTGTAGTTAAATACCAATCTTTATTAATTTCTGTATTAAATTTTAAATCTTTTGGTAAATAATCAACAATTTCATTTACTTGTCCTGCAATTTCTCCTTGGTTTGTAACTTGAATATTATATTCGATTATTACATTTGTATTAACTAATTCTTTTGCTCGAACTTCCACTTTTGCTAAGGTAGCTCCATTATATTCTATTACTTTTGTTGACTTACTACTTTGTACAACTACTCTTTTTACTGTCTTTTGTAAAGCTAAGTCAAAGATTTTATTTTCATAAAAGCCAGCATCAATATTTTCTATATTAGAACCATTTAATTCAATTACATTTGTAACTGCCATTGTTGTTTCTTGCTGATTAAATGTGATTTTTTTACTAATAACATCCGAATTTTTAGTACTGTCTCCTTCTACTTGATATTTTGTAGTAGAATACTTATTTGTATCATATTCAAATGCTACCATATAAGAATTTGAATTTAAATTTTCAAAACGATATTCTCCTTCTTGATTAGTTTTTGTTTGAACCGTTTTTCCATTTGAATCTGTAATGTTGTTTCCTGTTTTTCCATCTAATAAGATTACTGTCATATCGTTAATTTTGGTATTTTCATCCTGAATACCATTTTGGTTGGTATCTAGCCATACTTTTCCGCTAATATTTGCTTTTATTTCTGGATTTATTGGATTGTCTGGATTATCTGGATTATCTGGATTATCTGGGTTATCTGGGTTGTCTGGATTATCTGGATTATCTGGGTTATCTGGTTCTTGTGTTTCTTGGTCTTTTATTTCATAAGTAATTACATTTGATTTTGTATATTGGTTACCACCTATTGCTGTAACATAATGTTCAAATTCTACAAAATCATTCAATCTTTCTCCTATAACGGTATTAACTACTAACTTAACTTCTTGTTTTGCTTTAACTGGATAAGTAGTACCAATATATTCTCCTAATGTAGTTTCATCTATTGTACTTTCTAATTCTTTTATTTTTTTACCATCTTGTTCTAAATAGGCTTCTTTTACCATTAAACCTTCTTCTAAGTAATCTTCTATCAATAAATTGGCATCAATAATTGATACATTTTTTATGGTTGTTGTAAATTGAATTTCATCTCCTACTGCTACTTGTTTTTCTTTATTACTACTTTCTTGCAACATTTCTATTTCTGCTACACGGTTAACATCATATTTAGTAATAATATT
The DNA here is from genome assembly GCA_947628415.1 of uncultured Clostridia bacterium. Classification (GTDB taxonomy): domain Bacteria; phylum Bacillota; class Clostridia; order TANB77; family CAG-508; genus CAG-269. Next base: position 14,661 of record CANQZU010000027.1, read on the forward strand.
AGAATAATAAGTATTTTCATTTACTTGCGCATTACAAGAAAATGCATAAGTTTGGTCTACAGTATCTTTATCAATTTTTTCAATATCGAAACCAAAAACAATTTCTAATTCCTCTTGTGGCTCTAGTCGATTAATTTTTAATTTAACTGCATCTTTTGTTTCTTCTTCTACTTGTCCTTTTTCTTCTTCTAATTGTATATCGTTTATACTAACTCCTACTGGCATTGGTACTGTGGTAAAAATATTTTCAACTTGAATTTGTGTAATATTTTTTATATGATATATAAAATATGTAGAAGCATCTGCAGTAAAAGTTACTTCTTCGTTCCTTCCATATTCTGTAGTTAATTTCAATTCTGCTTCTTTTATCTTATTTTCCATTATTTGTTTTGTTTGTTCATACCCATTTGCTTTAAGTTCAATAGTTCCAATAGTTGTTTCATTTTCTTCTTTTGGATTATTAATGGTAAATTCATATTCAAAATTAATAGTTTCTCCTGCTTCAAATACCTCTTTTGCAAAAGTTTGTTCTGTTATGTCTTCATCTTCTATATATTTTGTAATAACAGTTGGTTCTCCTGTTGTAGCAGCTGGCACAGTCAATTTTTTCATATTAAAGAATGTAACATTTTTGTTTCCTTTGCTATCTGTTTGCTTTCCTGTTAAAGAAAATCCTTCTAAATTTTTTCCAGTTTTATTAGTAACAATAACTTTATGAGTAACTGTAGAACCTGCTAATACTTCTTCTTGACTTGTTAATTCTCTTCCTGCTGTTGTACTTTGTACTTTTACTTCTAAACCTTCTATATTTTCTTCTAAACTAAGTTGTGATGTTTCTTTTTCTTGTGTTCTTAACTCAAATGTTGTATAATCTTCCATCTTTTGTCCATTATAAAGATAATTCAATTGAACCATTTCATAACCTTTTTCATTTGATTCCATGTTTTCTGGAATATTTACTTTATAATTAACATTTAATATTTCAGAAGGTTTTAATTCTGACATTACCATTTTAAACATAACAGCTCTACTCATATCTTCTAACTGTTCTTGCCATTGGTCACTATTTACTTCTAATTTTTCTGTTGCATAATAAATTTTTGCTTCTGGATGATTTACTTGTACTTGTTCTAACAAAGATGTAGTAAATGTAGAAGATAACTGACTGTCTTTTTCTTCGTTAGCTATTTTACCAATAATGGTAACATCATTAATTGGTTGTGCATAATTATTAATAACATTTGCATGAATACTAGCATTTTGTTTTGAGCCATTTTCATTTAATTTTCCAACTTGAACCTCTTGCGTAGTTGCTTCCATAGATTCTTTTTGCTCATTATACCCATCCATACTACTATATAATAAAACACCATATTTTGAATTCATCGCAATTTTTGCACTTGTTTGATGAATTTCTTGATTTCTATTGTCATTTCGATAAGTTAAAGTAATAGCAGAATTTTTTGTTGGTGTAGTCTTTTTTACAGTTATATTAGCATTAACAATTATTTGAATTCCTTGGTTAATACTATTTTTATATTCTTTTTGTTCTCCTTCTAGTTGTATTTCAATGCTATGTTTATTTGGATTCCATTGAGCCATTTTTACTTGCATCTCATCTGCATAAATTTTTTGAATTGATTGTACATCTACTTTTTCAAACTCGCTTGGAAAAGCAATTTCAATATAAGGATTTTTATATAAATCATGTTTACTACTATTTGATTGTAAAGTAGCAACTATTTCTATATTTTTATTTTCTTCTAATGTAGAAAATTCTGATTTATTTAAGTCTAGTTTTGCTTCTGGTACAGTATCTAACAAATTCATATATGCATTTACTTCTTGATTTCCATCGGCTGTAACTACTATTTTGCTTTCCATTTTGATAAAATTCTTCAATTGTTCTTTTGTATATCCTGTGTCAGATTTTATTGCTTTTTCTGCTTGTAATATAATATTTCCTTGACTTTGTGGCTGACTCATTTTAATTTTAATCATTGGTAAGTTTGCAATTGGTATTTGAATATTTCCTTTTTCATCTGTTGAAGTATTTTTGTCCACAACAAAAATAACTTCTCCTTCTTCTGTCATAACAGTTAAGTTTCCTTCTTGTCCTAATTGTCTTAAAATTAGTTCTTTGTTTACTTGTAAAGATTTATAATAAGTACTTTGATTTGTTGTGTAAATAACATTTTGATCTGTCATAAAGTTATTTTCTTTAGTGGCTATTTCAATTCCTGTAATTGTATTAACATCTGAAACTTCTACATCAAATTTTTCTTGATAAATAGTTTCCTCTCCTGTATGACTGTATAAATATCCTTTATAGCTGTTTGCTGTGATTTCTTGATTGGTTGTCACAATCTTTCCTGTTTTATTGATTGTTATATCTTCTATTGCTTCCTTACTTATATTTTCTTTGGTCCATAAACCAATATCTAAATGACTACTTAAGTGAATATTTCTTTCTCTATCCCCTACTTGATTTGAATAATAATAAATAATTTTATATTGATCTTTTCCATTTCCCCAAGTTAAATTATTTTGTTCATCAATTTGTGCTTTTTTGTGTATCACAATTTGAGCATTATCTTGGTTATAAGTATAATCCTCTTCTTTTATTTTAATTCCATTATTTAAAATTGCCACTATTTCTGGAGTTTCTCCTAAATTAGGGACATCTATTTTAAGGGTTTGTTCATTTACTGGCAAAACATTATCTACTACTTCTATTTCTATCTTTTGTTGTAGTAAAACTTTTTCATTCTCTAATACCATATATTTTTCAATTTCTTGTTGCATTTTTATTTCTACTTCTGTTTCCCAGCCTATTTCTACTTTCGTTTTTCCTTCTACTTTTCTGGTATTATCTTCTTGATATTCCCCTTCTAAAAGAATATTTGTTTCTTTTTGGAAATAATCTAAATTTATTTTTTCTTGTTTACTAAAACGAATAGGAAGTGCAATTTCTAATTCATTTCCATAGATAATTTCATTGAAATAAATAGTGTTCCCTTCTATTGTTTTGACATTTTTATTTTCAACTCTATCTTTTATCAATTCAAAATTAGGATTTTCAAAAGTTACTTTAGCATTCTTTAAAACCCCTTTGTCTTTTACTTGTAAATAAACATACAAGTTATTTTCTCCTAAAATAGCTAGTTTTGCATTTTGGATTTTGTTATTATCACTTTTCAAATAAACTCCAAACTCTATGTTTTTAGAATTGGTACTACCAGCTGTCTCTAATCCTTCGTTAACAGAATAAACAATATTTACTCCAACAAATAAAAAATTAGCTAACAGCATAGTCGATAGAATGGTCACAATAAAAATTACCTTTAAGATTTTTTCTTTCATTTTTCTCCTCCTTGTAGGCATTTAAACTTAATTTTATCTTACTTTCTTATCTTCTAAAAAGCAATAGCTGTTTTTACTTGAAAAATAAATATTACAAAACTCGTCAAATTCTAACTTAGGGATTTAGTTTTCTTCATTTTTATTTACCTTATGTTAAACTTTGTTTACATTTTCTTTACAAATTTTGAATTTGTTTTGTATAAATTTCTTGAAAGCATTATCGCCGTATGGTTTCCTTTACTTTTTTATTATTTTATGGTATAATAAACATAAGGCAAAATGCTAAATTTTATAAAAAAGGAGAAACAAATGAAAAAGGAATTAATTAAGCGGGGTAAGAGTTGGTTTGAAGGGGCAAGAATCATTGGATTCTTAATAATTTTCTTTTTGTCCTGTATATTCTACGCGCAACTATCTTCTGCCACAACGGCAGATGCATTAGTTACAGTAGAATCATCTGAATCTAGTCCAGAATCTGAAGTAGAACCATTACAGATTTATATAAACAAATCAATAGTGGCTACAGAACCTAATACAGAGGCAAAAACAGAAACAGAGACAGTTACAGAACGTAAAACAGAACATCAAACCCAACCTGCAACTGAACAGGTTACAGAACGCAAAACTGAACGTCAAACTGAACCTACGACTGAACAAATCACAGAACGCAAAACTGAACATCAAACTGAACCTGTGACGGAGCAGGTTACAAAATCAGAATTAACAACTTCTTTTGAAGTCAATTCTGATGGAACTCTTAAGGGAACTGCTTTTTCCTTTCCCATTTATGATTGGGAGCTTGACTTAATTGTTAAAGCAGTTCAACATGAGGTAGGAAATAACCCAAGTTATTTCCCTGGATATGATTTTGATTACATACAACAATGTATGGCTGGTGTAATTCTAAATCATGTTGGAAAACCAGATTTCGCAGGTAGCGTTTATGGTGTACTAACTGATCCAGGACATTTTATGCCATTAGAGAATCTTGCTAGATTCTCTGCTACAGATAAGCAAACATTAAAAAATGTTTTAGCTGTTATATATGGCAAGGTACATATAGATTCCAATGTCATTTTTGAAATGTCTTT